>JAKFYM010000081.1 GCA_021730855.1 Bdellovibrionales bacterium | reverse complement strand
GGGGAGTGCGCTCTTACGAGCGCTGGGGAGGGACTATTTGCAGGCCTGCGCCCTTGCGGCTCACGCGGAAATGCGTGCCGGCTTTATAGGCACCTTCCAAGATGGTTTTGGCCAAAGGATTCTGCAGCTCACGCTGAATTGCCCGGCGCACAGGGCGTCCGCCAAATTCCGGATCCCAGCCGGCTTCTGCCAGGTAATCCACCACCTCGGGATCGAGCTCGAGGGAAATCCCGCGGCCATGCACGAGCTTCTTCACTTCGTCGATCTGGATTTCCACAATCGAGCGGATCTGCTCTTTGCCCAAGTTCTCGAAAATCACCACATCATCCACGCGATTGAGGAATTCAGGCTTCACCGCCTGCTTCAAGGCATCGTACACCCGAGATTTTCTTTCCTCGCGGTCCATTCTCGGATCTGCGAAGTATGCGGACCCGATATTGGAGGTGAGGATGATCACCGTATTGGAAAAATCCACCACCCGGCCTTGGCCGTCGGTGAGACGACCATCATCGAAGACCTGGAGGAAAATATTCTGCACCTCGGGATGCGCCTTCTCGAATTCGTCAAACAAGAGCACCGAATACGGACGGCGACGAACCGACTCCGTGAGCTGCCCGCCCTCTTCATAACCCACATATCCGGGGGGCGCTCCGATCAGCCGCGCCACCGAATGCTTTTCCATATACTCGCTCATGTCGATGCGCACCATTGCGTGCTCATCGTCAAAGAGAAACTGGGCGAGCGCCTTGGCCGTTTCGGTTTTTCCCACGCCCGTGGGACCGAGAAAAAGAAAGGATCCGATCGGCCGCTGCTCACCTTGCAAGCCCGCGCGCGAACGACGAATCGCATCGGCCACGGCCCTGAGGGCCGCATCCTGCCCCACCACACGCTGGCGCAGACGCTCTTCCATTTTCAATAATTTTTCCTGCTCACCCTCGAGCATTTTGCTCACAGGGATGCCGGTCCATTTGGAAACCACTTGGGCGATGTCCTCTTCGTCCACCTCCTGGCGCACGAGCTGCGCTCCCTCCAGAGAGAGCGCCTTGGATTTCCCTTCCAGGTCGCGCTCAAGGGCGGGAAGCTTTCCATACCGCAGCTCGGCGGCTTTTTCTAAATTGCCTTGCCCCTGGGCCAGCTCACTCTCCGTGCGCACGCGCTCAATCTCTTCCTTGATGCGAGTGATGGCCGTGATGGTTTCTTTCTCGCGCTTCCAGATGTCCTTGAGGCGGCCCACCTTATCTCTTAAACCCGAAACTTCTTTTTCCAATTCCTCGAGGCGGTCGCGAGAGGCTTTGTCTTTTTCTTTTTTCAGCGCCTGCCGCTCGATCTCCAGTTGCAGGAGCCGACGATCCAGCTGGTCAATTTCTTCGGGCATCGAGTCGATCTCCATGCGCGTCTTGGCCGCGGCTTCGTCCATGAGGTCGATTGCTTTGTCGGGCAGGAAACGATCCGTGATGTAACGATGGGAAAGTGTAGCGGCAGCCACGAGGGCGGAATCCTTGATTGTCACCCCGTGGTGCACCTCATATTTTTCCTTGAGCCCGCGTAAGATCGAGATCGTGTCCTGGACGGAAGGCTCGAGCACCATGCACTGCTGGAAACGGCGCTCGAGGGCCGGATCTTTTTCGATGTATTTTTTGTATTCATTGAGGGTGGTGGCGCCCACGCAGTGGAGCTCCCCTCGCGCCAGAGCCGGCTTGAGCATATTGGAGGCGTCCATCGCTCCTTCAGCGGCACCCGCACCCACGAGGGTGTGGATCTCGTCGATAAAGAGAATGATGCCGCCCTCTTTTTTTCCCTGCGAGTCTTCCACGGCCTTGAGTAGGGATTTCAGTCGTTCTTCAAATTCTCCGCGAAACTTTGCGCCGGCAATTAGGGAACCCATATCGAGCGCCAGCAGGCGCTTGCCCTTGAGGCCCTCGGGCACGTCGCCCGCGGTGATTCTCTGCGCGAGGCCTTCAACTACGGCAGTTTTCCCCACGCCAGGCTCGCCGATCAGCACGGGATTGTTTTTTGTGCGGCGGGAAAGAATTTGCATCACGCGACGGATTTCATCATCGCGGCCGATCACGGGATCGAGCTTACGCTCCTGGGCTAGTTTGGTGAGGTCCCGCGTGAACTCTTGCAGGGGATCCTTCTGCTGCTGAGGGGGGACATTATAACCTTGCATAAACAACCATCCTTTTGTGAAGCCCTGAAAGGGGGCGCTCATAACAAAAAGATGGGAGCGAATCGGAAATTGTCTAGGGTCGACTAAGTTTGCGAAAAAGCTATTCTTCTTCCACCTTAGGCGCGGCAGGTTTTCCCAAGTCTAGGGTGGTGATGGCAACGCCCTCTCCCCCTCGGCGAAAACGCACCAGATAGGCCTTGGGCGCGCGAAATACGCGAGCAAAAACGCCCGTGTTGGGGGTGGGTTTGCGGTCCACTTCCACGATCAAGTCGCCCCGCTCCAGGCCCGCCTCTTCGGCAGGCGATCCGGGCGTGACCCTAGAGACCACCACTCCCTTCACGCTCGCCGGCAATCCTAGGGCTTTGCGCATTTCGGCATCGGGGTCTTCCACTGTCATGCCGATATCGAGCGAAGGCTGCACGCTGCGCGAACGTGGGCGGCTGCCTTGGCCGGCCAGCGCTTCCCGCGTGGGCCGCGTGCCGACCAATACCTTAAACGTTTGTTCCTTGCCCGCACGCAGGACATTTACCGTGGCACTAGCGCCAGGCTCAAAAGAGCTGATGGTGCCCACAAGATCGCGGCCATTGAGGATTTTTTTGCCGTTGATGCTCGTGATCACGTCATAGGGCCTGATGCCCGCTTTGGCGGCAGGCTCGCCGGCATAGACTTCGGTCACGGCCACGCCCGTGGTCCCCTTAGGCAGGCTCATGCCTTTCAGGAGGGCCGGATCTAGCTCCCGAATGTTCACGCCGATGAAACCACGGGTGACCACACCCTTGGTACGCAGCTCGGGCAAGAGGCGTTTTACATAGTTGACCGGGATCGCAAAGCCAATGCCCTGCGCCTGGGCATTGATTGCCGTATTGATGCCAATCACTTCGCCGGCCGTATTGATCAGGGGCCCACCAGAATTTCCGGGATTGATTGGAGTGTCGGTTTGCAAGTAGTTCGCAAATTCCGAGATGGGCGCAATCACGCGCTCCTTGGCGGAGATAATTCCTTTGGTCACTGTGTGGCCATGGCCAAAGGGATTGCCGATCGCCATCACCCACTCCCCCACCTCTAGCGCATCGGAATCTCCGAGCGGTGCCGCCTGGAGCTTACGATCTACTTTGATCTTTAGCAGCGCCACATCGGCCTCGGCATCACTGCCCACCACTTTGGCGTCGATGCCTTCGCGATCCGCATCCGCTTCGGTGAGGATGATCTTGATCTCGTCGGCCTCGGCCACCACATGGTAGTTCGTGAGGATTAAGCCTTCTTTTTCATCAATGATGAAACCCGAACCCAAACTTTGGGATTTGCGCGCCTGAGGCCGGCCATTGCGCGGCGTGGGGCCACCGGGGCCACCGAACTCTTCGCCAAAAAACTGCTCGAAGAACTGCCGGTAGAGATCCGCCTGCGGGCCTCCGCCATAGGGATTTTTTACGATTTGGGTGGTGTAAATATTCACCACGGTGGGCACCATCCGCTTGGATAGCTCCACAAAAAGATCTTTGAGATTGTCCGTCACCGAGCCGACTTTGGTTTTTTCTGCCAACGCCATGCCGCTAAAGAACTGGGTCCCACCTAAGGCAAGTCCCAGCCCGATCAAAAGTACCTTCGCTGTCCGTCTCATTATTTTTTACTCACTTCCAGGAACTTCGTGCGCACTTCGTACAACACTCGCTCCAATAGATTGGTTTCGTCGGGAGTTAGGTTGTTAAGGGTTTTCTTCTGGATCATTTCCAGCAGATCAATATTCTGCCGGGCCATTTCTAGGTCCAATTCCGTTTTGCCGGATTCGGGCCTAGGGGCTAAGCCCAATCCCATCATGGAAGCAGAGGCCACGGAAAGCACAAAGGTGGGAAAGTCGATAGAACTCATAGAGGGATGTTATGACAAAGAGGGCTGAGTTTCGCAAGCGGTGCCCTCGAGCAGCCAGGCTCTCCTTTGGGGAATGGAGGGCTGGAGCGGGAAAACCCAGAAGGGACTTTCTTCGAGAACGAGGGGGGAAAGCAAAAATAAGCCATCCAGGGCCAAATTCCAGCGCTGGAGTGGGATTTTTTTGTTTACCACCACCAACCTTTGCAGCACCGCAGCAACAACCAAAGAACTCTGGCCTTCGGCCACATTTTGGTCCGCAGCCTTCATGCTTCGTGGCCAAATAACCAAGCGTAATAGAAAGGAAATCATTGGAAAGAGGAAGAGCTGCAAGCCAAGAGGATAGGTTTGCAATAGACGCGAAAAGGGAAAAAAGATGAGGCACCAAGTGGTGGCGGCTCGACGGCGCGCTTGGTAGCCATGAGCCAGACATAGCGCCAGGGCCGCGTCTAGCTCTTCCGAAGAAAGCGCGCGTAGTAAGCCTTCGGTAAGCAACAGCTGCGCGGGAGTGCCGCGAGAGCGCAGGACGAGGGCATTCGGAGCGAACTCCGGCAGAATCCAAACCTTCGGCTGCGGCACACGCTGGCGGTGGGCTAAATAAGCCAACTTTTCCTGCACCTTCCGCCACACGGGATCGTTTTCGATTTCGCGCGCTCCGAGCCACTGGATCAAACGCGGCAGGGCAAAATAACGAAGGTCCCAAATATAGAGCCCCACGAGAACAGCTAAGCCAAGGAGAAGAAAGAGATTCATGCTTCTTTTCTTTATAACCGATAAGTGGGAGATGAGCGACGATGATTTGATCTGTATCTGCATGACGGTTTCTCGCGGAGAGATCAAGCAGGCCATTCAGGCCGGAAATCAGTCCATTGATGCGCTAAAAGCCACTTTGTTTTGCTGCACGGGATGTGGGACTTGCGAATCAAGGGTGCAGGCCATTCTCGACGAATGCGTGAAGGACGCCGCTCCGCTACCCCAAAAAACAGGCACCTAGTTTTGTAAGGAAACGTCGAGGCAGTGAAGCCATCGGCAACAAGGAATAAACCTTTCAGGTCCTCACTCAACTCTTGCGTTAAGCCGGTTTCTTTTTGAAAAAACTCGTTAGCTTCGATTGCGTGGTTTTTGGCTCCGCATTCCGCCCCATGCCTTCGACCACAATGCCTGAGGTCTGCCTCTCGAGGCTATCCTCGATCGTGCGCGTGCCGTGCTGTGACTCTCCCTCAATCTCACGAATCTTGGAGCGCGTGCCATCGCTCGCCTGCTTCATCAGCTCGGCAGCTTCCACTCCCCCCTGCGACCCCGCCACCATTCCCGAAAGTTTCAGCTCGAGGTCCTCTTTTTTGTCACTGTTGAGGATGGCTTCCTCTTTGGTGACCACGCCCTCACGCACCAAACGCTCCAGCGCCTGGTTCATGGTCTGCATTTTATAATAAAGATTGGAATCTTCCATCACCGCATCCAGGTCCTTCGTGCGTCCCTCGAGGATGAGCTTCTCCACCGTAGGCGAACGCGCCAGCACCTCACAGGCCACGACGCGGCCATTGCCGTCAGCCCGGCGCACGAGCCGCTGGGCCACCACTCCGAGCAGGGTGCTCGCTAGTTGGATGCGCAATTGGTTCTGCGCCTCCACGGGAAAAGTGTCGATGATACGATCCAAACTTTGTGCAGCAGAATTGGTGTGGAGCGTGCTCACCACGAGGTGGCCGGTCTCCGCGGCGCTGATTGCGGTCTGCATCGTGGAAAAATCGCGCATCTCCCCAATCATGATGACGTCGGGATCCTGGCGTAAAGCCGCCCGCATTGCCGAAGTCATATTCGTGGCGTCCACGCCCACTTCCCGTTGCGATACGGTGCCCACTTTGTCATCAAAAATATATTCGATCGGATCTTCGATCGTGACCACATGCGCGCGGCAGTTGCGGTTGATGTGTTCAATCATCGCCGCCATGGTGGTGGATTTTCCCGAGCCCGTGGCCCCACAAACCAGCAGCAGCCCGCGCGACTTCAGGGCCAGCTCCTCGAGAATGGGCGGAAGATGTAGGGAGGCGAGCACGGGCACCTCGAGCGGCACCATGCGGATCACAAAAGCTAGCGTGCCTTTTTGCATGTACACATTGGTGCGAAAGCGCGCCATGCCGGGCACGAGATAGCCAAAGTCCACCTGAAGGTTTTCTTCGAACTCTTTGATCTGTTTGGACGTCATGGTGCTATAGGCGAGACGTTTTACATCTTCCACGTCGAGGGCCGGGAGCTTGGCGGGCAATAGCTTGCCGTTGATCCGATACAAGGGCGGGCGCCCCACCTTCACGTGCAGGTCGGAAGCTTTGTGCTTGAGCAGTCCACGCAATAGCGATTGGATCGAGAGCGGTTTTTTTTCTGCTTCCTCGACTGGCTCGGAAACCTGCGGCTGCTGTGGTTCCTGCTCCTCATCCATGGGCTTTACCTTTGCCTGCGAACGAGTTCGGCCATCAGGAAGCGCACCTCGAGGATCTTGGTGATCATCTGCACCCCTTCCACGAGGGTCTCCAAATCTTTTTCGCTAAAAACAGCATCGCCGTTTTTGTTAAAAATCTCGACCACGCCAAAGAGCTCCCCGCCCACCAGGATCGGCGCCGCGATGCAGGTTCGAGCGTCGAAGCCCGTGCTGGCACTGATCGCCCGCAGCTGAACCTGGTCACTATCTAGATCGCGCAGCAAGAGCGGGGCGCGCGTTTCGGCCACTTGCCCCACGAGACCTTTATTGCAAGGCACGCGGAAGGTTTTGACCTTCTCGGGATCGCCGCCCCCTACGGAGGCACGGAAGAAAAACTCTTGGCGTTCGCGGTCGATCTCGAGCACCGATCCAGCCTGAGCCTGCACGGCGCGCATCAACACAAGTAGAGCGCCCTCCACAAGATCGGCAAAGGACTTCTCGCACATCACAAACTGAAATAGTTTATTGGCCATTTCCCATTTGGCGCTGAGATTGGGGGATTCTAAAGTGGTGAGGCTAGCGAGAGAAGGAGATTGAAGCTCGCCCCCGAGCTCTAGCTGGTATTCCCCGTCGGCAGTGTAGGCAGGGATATTCGTGCCCGTGGCGCCGCCAATCAATTCATGCACGGCCTCGGCGGTCTCATTGACCAAAGCCGCGGCCCCACCTTCTTCGGCATCCAAGGTGATGATGTCGAAGACGGCATCTGGGAAATTCTGGGAGAGCCCTTGTTCACGATCGGTGGACGTGTCCAAGACAAGCGGCTGTTCTTCGGATTGTTCGGCTTTCTTGCTCAAAAGGCTCTCCTTTCTAACGTCTTTTCGAGACGTCGTAAGAACCTTTCGGCAGGTTTAACCGTGCGCTTTAGTCGGAAATAAGGAACTCTGGCGGTAGGAGGTTGGGAGAGGAAAGATCATAGTAGTTTCTGGGCCTTACGTAAGCCGGTCCCTTTGCCTGTTGATAAAAAGGCAAGTTTTCAAATGATTTCAACTATCTAAAGGGACAGTTGCGCGGGCCCCGCGAGAGAAAATACAAATTCC
>JAKFYM010000339.1 GCA_021730855.1 Bdellovibrionales bacterium | reverse complement strand
CACCATGGTTTCCATGCGGCTCACGCGCAGGGCGGGAATCCCTTCCACGCTATTGGCCGCATCCAAACCACTGATCTCCACCTTGATCTTGGCGCGGGCCAGCCGCTTCGACACCCCATCCAGCTCAAGCCGCAGCAGCAAGCCATAGCCCTTCCACTCCACCTGGGCCGAATGCTCGCTGCGCATCGGAATCGGCACCTCTCCCCCCACTTTTAGCTCGGCGATCCCCTTTTCATTGAGCAAGAGCTCGGGCCGCGCCAACAAACGCGCCTGCCCGCGTTTCTCGAGCAAGCGTAAGGCAGCTTCTAGACCGAAATTCACCTTGCTCACGGTCTTGGTGACCTGAAGGGCGGAGGCCACCTCGTTCTGCCACTGAAAGCCCAGCTGTTGCCCACTACTTTTTAAGATTTCCAGAATCCGCGCGCGGAACCTTAGCCTTCCCCCGGCCTCGAAGGGCACCTTGATCTGGGAGCGCACCCCGCGAAACACTTCCTGGGCAATCGATTCCGCCAGCTGTTTCTCGGCGAGCGTGGCCACCTCTCCGGCCAAAAGCAAAACGTTTCCCACGCCTTTTATTTCCACGGCCTCGAGCCCCATCGCGTCCAGCCGCTGGCGAATTTCCCCCTCTGCCCGCAGCCGCGCCAGGGGGTGCAGGCGCGCTAGGCTCTGCACCTTCCCTTTGCCCGGCTCCAGCACCTGCAGGCGGTTCCAGTCCTCCAGCTTATTGGTATTCCCCTGCACCAACCAGCCACTGCCACTTGCTTGCATCTTGAGGCCCGAGCCGGGCGAGAGCAGGCTTTCCCCATCCTTCGCCAAAGCCGCCTGCTTCTTGGTGACCACGCGAAAGGCCAAAGATTGGCGCCCGCCTTTTTCTTCGAGAAGCACGAGGTCGGAATAGCCCTGCCTTTTGGCTTTCACGAGGAGGATCGATTGCCCCGAGCCCAGCTGGGTGGCCTTCACTTGGAGGACTTCGGGATTGCCCACGCTGAAACGAGTGCCGGCCGCCACGGGCACGCTCTGCTGCTCGCCTATGGCCAGTGTGGCCACTTCCGTGGCGGAGGTGAAAAGGGGGAAAAATAGGGAAAGGCAAAGGAGGAGAAATCGCTGCATCTAGCGCCCACAAAGCAAAGCCCTTGCCAGCCTTGCATTTTCGTTGATTTCTCGCGCTGGGTGGGTTAGCTCTAACGCAAATATTCACTAAGAAAATCAGAGGGTCTCATGGCTTCTAGCACGAGAAAAACGCGTCTCAACCGTAAAACCAAAAAAGCAAAAAAAGGCGCTCGCAGAAAAAAAGAGTTGCGCAATAAGGGAACTACGCCAAAATTTGCCATACATAACTGATCCATCGGTTCGCAATTTCAACCGCTGAGAGAGGCGTGAACACCGCCTTATTGTAAGAGGCTTCTTTGAAGAAGTTTCTTTTTAAGAGGACTGCAGAGGGCTCTATGGCATTGAAGGACTATTTTTTTACCTCGGAATCTGTCACCGAAGGACACCCAGATAAAATTGCGGACCAGGTTTCTGATGCCGTACTGGATGCGATGCTGGCGCAAGACCCAAAAAGTCGCGTGGCTTGCGAAACACTCACCACCACTGGCCTCGTGGTCGTGGCCGGCGAAGTGACCTCCAGTGCGATCGTGGATATCGCCGGTCTCGCTCGCGAAACCATCAAGAAAATTGGCTACGATGATTCCGACAAAGGTTTTGACTACAAAACCTGCGCCGTCATGGTCACCCTCGACAAGCAGTCGGCAGACATTTCTCTCGGCGTGACCGCCGAAACCAATGCCACCAAGGAAGTCGGCGCTGGCGACCAAGGCATTATGTTCGGCTACGCGATCAACGAAGCCCCCGAGCAAATGCCCCATACCATTTACTGGGCGCATCGCTTGGCAGAGCGTCTCACTTTCACCCGCAAGAATGGCATCCTTCCCTTCCTGCGTCCCGATGGCAAAACTCAGGTGACCATGGAGTATCGCGACGGCAAACCCGTGCGCGTGGATGCGATCGTCGTGAGCTCACAGCATTCCGAAGAAGTGACCCATGCTGCCCTCCAGGAAGGCATCCGCGAGCAGGTGATCAGGAATGTGATCCCCGCCGAGTGGATTGACAGCAAAACAAAGTTTCACATCAACCCCACGGGCCGCTTCGTGATCGGTGGCCCGATGGGCGACTGCGGACTCACCGGCCGCAAAATCATCGTCGACACCTACGGGGGCCATGGCGCCCACGGTGGGGGCGCCTTCTCCGGCAAGGATCCCACGAAAGTGGATCGCTCGGCCTGTTATATGGCCCGTTATGCGGCCAAAAACGTGGTAGCCAGCGGTCTTGCGGATCGCTGCCTAGTGCAAGTGGGCTATGCCATTGGCGTGGCTGATCCGGTGAGCTTGATGGTGGAGACCTTTGGCACCGCAAAAGTGGACGCGAATCGCCTCCAGGCCGCCGTCCGCGAAATTTTTCCCTTCAAACCCGCGCAGATCATCTCTACCTTGAAGCTTCTTCGCCCCATCTATAGCCCCACCGCAGCCTATGGCCATTTTGGCCGCCGCGGGCCTGGCTTCAGCTGGGAAGAGACCGATAGAGTGGAAGACCTCAAGCGCGCCTGCAAAGGATAGTCCCTTGAGCTCAATGATTTATTTTCTCGCCGAGTTTTTTCTCTGGTGGGCCATTCCCCTTACTTGGATTTTATTCGAGACCACGAATCATTACCGGCGCTCGGGCAAGCGCGGAGCCACGATCCTTTTTAGTTTGATCATGATCAGTCTCGTCACTCTGATCGTGCTGTATTTTGTCTTTAATGGTTTTGAGAACCTGCGTCCTGCCATGCAGAGGTTCGAACGCGACTACTTAGAATAAAGCAGAGGCGCCGAAGTGTTGGAATCGTCCTATAATCCGATACAGTTCGAACCCACCATTCTCGAAGCCTGGGAAAGCGCCGGACAGTTCGTTCCGGCCCCGGAATCCAAGTCCACCTTCATGATCACGATGCCGCCGCCCAATGTGACGGGCGTGCTGCATATGGGCCACGCGCTTTTTGTGGCGATCCAAGACACCTACACCCGCTGGAAACGAATGCGCGGCTACGCCACTCTCTGGCTGCCGGGCACCGACCACGCGGGCATCGCCACGCAGGTGATGGTGGAGCGCCAGGTGGAGTCCGAAGGGAGCTCGCGGGCCAAACTCGGCCGCGAAGCCTTCCTTAAACGCGTTTGGGAGTGGAAACACGAGTATGGTGGCACCATCACCGAACAGATCCGCGCCCTCGGGGCCAGCTGCGATTGGAGCCGTGAGCTTTTCACCCTCGATCCCAAAAGCTCCCGGGCCGTGCGTGAGAGTTTCGCCAAGCTTTTTCATGAAGGCCTGATCTACCGCGGGGAACGCATCGTGAACTGGAGTTCCGGTCTGCAGACCGCTATCTCCGACCTCGAGGTGGAGCTCAAGCCCGTGCAGGGCGCTTTCTACCACGTGAAATACCTGCTCGCCGACGGCAGCGGAGATTTCCTCACCGTGGCCACCACGCGTCCGGAAACCATTTTTGCCGACGTGGCCGTGGCCGTGCATCCCGAGGACGAACGCTTCCGCAAATTCCACGGCAAAGAAGTGATTGTTCCCCTCAGTGGCCGGCATGTTCCGATTATCCTGGATGCGTATGTGGACAAAGAATTCGGCACCGGCGCGCTCAAGATCACTCCGGGCCACGACGCAAACGACTGGCAAATTGGCCAGCGCCATCACCTGAAAACGCTCTCCACCATCGGCAAGGACGGCAAGCTCAACCAGCTCGCCGGAGAATTCGCCGGCATGGTAGCGGCGCACTCGCGCAAGAGAGTGGCCGAGAAGCTGCTGGCCGAAGGCTTGCTCGTCAAGGAAGAGAAACACAACTACGAGCTCGGCTACTGCCAGCGCACGGGCGTGGTGGTGGAGCCGCTGATTTCGATGCAGTGGTTCCTGCGCATGAAGCCGATGGCCGAGATGGCGCTCCAGGCCGCAAGCGGCGAGGATCCCGCCCTGCGTTTCTATCCCGAGTATTGGCGCAAGACTTGGTTCGAGTGGCTAAACAATATCCAAGACTGGTGCATCTCGCGCCAGCTCTGGTGGGGCCACCAGATCCCGGCCTGGCACTGCAGCCAGTGCGGGCGCGCCACTGTGCCCGCCGGCCACAGCGATCCCGATCCCACGGCCTGCGGCCATTGCGGCGCCAAGGAAATTGTCCAAGATCCCGACGTGCTCGACACCTGGTACAGCTCCGCCCTTTGGCCGATCTCCACCCTCGGCTGGCCAGAAAAAACCTCCGACCTCGAGCGTTTCTATCCCGCGCTCCGCTACGATGAATCCCGCCAAGGCCGCGAAGCGCGCGCGCTGATGGAAACAGGCTCCGACATTCTCTTTTTCTGGGTGGCGCGCATGGTGATGATGTGCACCCACTTCATGAATGGCCGACTGCCTTTTGAAGATGTTTACTTGCACGCCATGGTCAGGGACGAAAAGGGCCAGAAAATGTCTAAGACCAAGGGCAATGTGGTGGACCCGCTCGAGGTCACCGAAAAACACGGCTCGGATTCCCTGCGCCTCACCCTGCTCGCGCTCTCCGGCCAGGGCCGCAGCGTGAACCTCGATCTCAAGCGGCTCGAAGGCTATAAGGCCTTTCTCAACAAGCTCTGGAACGCCAGCCGCTTTGCGCTGATGCAGATCGAAGAGCAGGGCCTGCGCTCGTACAAGGCTCCACTTTCCACAAAAATAGATTTTATTGATCGATGGCTGCTCGAAGAGCTCGACCGCACCGTGCGCAAGGTGAACGAGGAGCTCACGCAGTACCGCCCCGATGCCGCCTTCCAAGCTGCCTATCAGTTTGTGTGGTACGAATTCTGCGATTGGTACCTAGAGCTCCTGAAGGTGAAGAAGGGCGGGCTCGATACGCTTTGCTACGCCCTGGAAACAATCTACAAACTCTTCCACCCGATGGCGCCACTGGTGACAGAGCGCCTCTATGCGGAACTTCCCTGGGCGCAAAAGGGCCAGCTCATCCAAGCCGCCTATCCGCTCCCGGCGGAAGCCCCCATCGCCAGCGCGGAGGACTTAGCGCTCCTCGCCTCCCTCAAGGCCGCGGTCGAAGGCATTCGGAATTTCCGCACGGAAAACAAAATCAGCCCGCGAGCGCAGGTGCGCGCCTTTTTGTCCACAGCGCAGCCCGAACTGTGGGCGAAGCTAGCTCCCTTCGTGGAAAATCTCGCACGCCTCGAGCCGGTGCAGATCGCTGTGGCTCCGGCGGGATCCGCGGGCAAAGTGGCCACGAACGATTTTACGTTCACGCTCCCGCTCGAAGGCCTAGTGGACAAAGAAGCCGAGAAGACACGGCTGCAGCATGAAGTGAAAAAGGCCCGCGCGGATGTGGAGTTTTCCGAGAAGCGGTTGGGCAATCCAGCCTTCGTGCAAAAGGCCAAGCCCGAGCTCGTGGCCCAGGAGCGCGCCAACCTCAGCGCCCACCAAGAAAAACTGACGGTGCTAGAAGAGGCGCTGAAAAAACTGTAGAGCTGGCGCGCGAGGAATAGGGGCTTAGAAAACTTTGGAGAAGACGGACGCGGTCGAAGGCAGGTCGATATGCTCCTGGAGCTCCGCCACTAGGTAGGTCACCAAGACCACGCTCGCGCTCACCAACAAAGGCTCCCAGCCTTTGTTCTTTTTCCAGAGGGCAAAATTAAAGGAATGGTCCCGCACTCCCCGCGCCCGCTGGTAGAGCGTGCGCACGAAAGCGGGAAAGGAGAAAAAGCGCCGCACGCGTTGGCAGTAAAGGGCGTAGGCCTGGCCGAATTTTTCTTTCAGCACCTGTTCTTCGGCGCCAATAATCAGGCGGATCAAAAAGGCCGAGGCCAAAAATAAAAAGAGCGAGAGCCACCACTGGTTCTGCGAAATCGGCACGCCCACCACTATGAGGATGCTGCCGAGATAAAGTGGATTGCGGGAAAACTTATAGGGTCCCTCGGTGCAGAGGGTGGATTCTTTCCGCAAGGTTCCCGAAGCCCAGGTGCGCAGGAGGGCGCCGAACGCGATCACCAGAATGCCCGCGATCGCTGGCTCCTGGTGGATGTTGATCAAGATCAGGGGAACAAGGAGCCAAGAACCCCAAACACGGAGTTTGCCCCGAAGCTCGCGACGAAAAAACTGACGGATCGAATGCATGCGTAAAAACTACCAAGGACTGGGAAAAGACTCCAGGCGGAAACGAGCCGGCCTAGTGCCTATGGGTGAAATGGCCGAAACAATCGAATTTTTTATAGAACTTTATCATCCCTCCGAGTGCTTAGAAAAATCCGCCTCAAGGAAGCAGAGCCCTCTCCAAAACGTTTCTATCGACAGCATTGGGCCAGCTTTTATTTGACGCAGGCCCTATATCATATTAATTTGAGCGGCATTAACGCATTACGCCTAAATCCAGAGAAAACAGAATGAAAAAATTTCTTGTCCTAGCCTTAGCCAGCTTTGCCGTCGCTTCAAACGCCTTTGCCATATGCCCGCCTTCAGGGATGTCTACAGAGAGAGCTCTGGAATTTCATGGATATGATCGCTGCGTATTCATGGAAGAAAGGCTTTTAGAGTATAACTTGAACGGAAATCTGCAGAATGCACAGGCGGTCCGTTTCTTGTGCATCAAGTTTGGCCACGTCCATAATGTGTTTGTGTATGATAACAATGACCTAAAAGGAAGCTGCGGTGGCGGTGAAGGCAAGGGCGTATTGTCTATTTTCCATTCCGTATTGTAGAGAGCTTTTCAGAGCTGCTCACTTGTAAAGACCTGAATCCGATTTAGTCTGACGATAGTCCGCTCATGCAGTGGGCTAACTAGAAGCGGGTGCCTTTCTACCCATGGGAAACTAGAAGCATTTGATTCCGAAGCGCCATTGCATTGGCTCCGATCTTCAAATAAGAGATTGGATATGACACTCGGCCACATTCAACTCAATACTCCGAAACTTGAAGAACAGGCTTCTTTCTACGAGAAGTATTTCGATTTTAAGAGAAAGAAGCATGGAAAAGGATGGTTTCTTTGGAACCGCGCCGGATTTCTAATGGCTGTAAATCCGCTTGAAGAATCGCCCGTTATGCCCCCCTGGTTTCACATTGGATTTCGATATGAAACGAAAGATGAAGTGAGGGGGCTTTACGAAAAACTAAAATTGAACGGATTTGAAGTTGGCGAGATAGATGACTCTGATTATTATATGCAGTTTCGATTTCCGGATCCCACTGGCTATGTAATAGAAATTTTCTGGGAGCCACCACCTCAGCTCTGGTAGTCGGTCCAAAATCTTTAGTCATGTGGCTGCTCTCGCAGGTCGAGAGTGTGACGAATTCTGTTTTGCTAGTGTCCGATTAGATCGAATCTAATTTTTTACAGCTCACTTCACGAAAATTTCCACTTGCTGCTGCTCTTGCTGAGCAGCAGTGGCACTGCCTAAGATTTCTCCGCTCCGTGCCTGGCCTTGCTTGGTAAAGCTTCCTAGGTAAACCCAAGCACCCAGCCTCACCGTTACCTCTGTCCACACCCCCACAGAGCCCTCGCGAGAAACTTCCACCTGCACCTGTC
>JAKFYM010000308.1 GCA_021730855.1 Bdellovibrionales bacterium | reverse complement strand
ATACATCACCTGCCGCAGCAGTTCATAATTCGCATCCTTATCAGCCTGCACCAGAATATCCCCCGTCCACTTCTTGGCGGCCTCTTCGGGATTCTCCGCGCGCGAGATCAAGGTATCGAACTCCTCTTTTTTGCGCTTGAGCACATCATAGAGAGGAAGAATCCCGCGCCCCGCATTCGAAGTGTCATATGCATCCGGGGGAAGCTCGAACTTCTTCTCCAAAGGATCGCCCACAAACTGCAGCACGGCTTCATCGTCCACCATGATCTGGTCCTGGGCCACCACAAGCACCATGCCCTCGCCAAAGGTCTCCAAGGCGCGAGACACGGGCAGCTGGAGTTTATCTGCCTGCACCACGCTCATGCTAGAGAGGCCGTAGTTTTTCAGCAGGAAGATCACGATGATGATCAGGATGTCCATTAAGCTCGTGAGCTGAAGCGCAAAGGCGGGTTTGTTCCGCCGGCGCGCGCGGCCCGAACGATGTCTGCCACCGCTAGAACCTGGAGATGGGATCGATAGTCCAGACATAAGTTAATTCCCGCTAAGCACGTTGCCGAAGATCACGTCCGGAAAAAGGTGGTCGTCTGGCTTGTCCACCCCGTCCTCACCCTTCACGTAGAAGGGGGGATCGGTCTTGAGCAAGAGACGGCCGGCATCCATGATCTGCACGATGTCGTTGTACTTGATTTCCCCTACCGGCAAGAGCACGAGCGTCCTGTCCTTGGGGAATTGTTGTTTCAGCGCGACTAGGGCTTCGTGGAATTTCGACAGATCATAGTCTTTGTCGATCTTCGGGAATTCCACGGGCTTGATCAGGCGGAAACCGCTCTCGAGCTTCAATCCCTCGGGAGTGATAGTCACCGTGAGCATGAGCGGCTTGTCCTTAGCGTCTTCCCGTTTATTGGAGACGATCGGGACCGGGGTATCGATCAGAGTGACCGCAAGCATCGAGGTGGCCAAGAGCAGGAACGCGATGAGGGTCACAAACGCGTCCATGATCGGCACTAGAGGCAGCTCGGCTACCTCATTCCCCTTGCTTTTGCGGCGGGCGGAAGGTCGCTTCAGCATGGTTCGCTCAGATCGATTCTTCGGTAGAGTGTTTGTATTTACGGGCCGAGAGCAGATCGATCAGCTTCACGGAATACTCGTCCACTTCTTCGATCAGCACCGCTGCGCGGCCGCTGAGCCAAGAGTGAGCAATCATCGCCGTGATGGCCACGATCAAACCAAAGGCCGTACAGTTGAGGGCTTCGGCGATACCGGTCGAAAGCACGTTCTGGCGTTCGGAAGCGGGCACCTTGGCCAACTCACCGAAGCTGTAGATCAAACCGGAGATCGTGCCCAAGAGACCCAAAAGGGTGGCAAGGTTGGCGATCAAGGCCAGATAATGCAAACGTTTTTCGATCTTCGGGATCACTTCGAGGGAAGCGGCATCCACGGCGTTCTGGATCTGGTGCTCGTCGCGCGAGGCGCGTTGTAAACCAGCCTTGATTACCCGCGGTAGAGCGGCCCTTCCAGCACCGTTACAGAGCCGGATGGCACCGTCGATGTCGTTGGCTAGCACATACTTCTGCACTTCGAACATGAAGCTTGTGCCATCAATATTGTACTGGAATACAATGCGCGATAGCCGTTCGAACACGATAGCGATCGTGACTGCGAAGCAGACCGCGATCGGATACATCATCCAACCGCCTAGTTTGAATTGTTCAATGAAAAAACTAACAGTGTTCATAACCCTCTCCTTGGGAAATTGAGACTCGTCCGTGTGTACTATTAAGTTTACTTTAGTTTACGACTTTGTCGATAACCCCTTTGATGGCATCGCGCGGTTGATTGCCAACTAATTGGTCAACCACTTGGCCATTTTTGAAAAAAACCATGGTGGGAATCCCCCGCACTTTGTACTGCTGAGGGGCGTTCGGGCTCTGGTCCACGTTCACCTTCACCACTTTTATCCGGTCGCGGTATTCTTCGGCGAGACCGTCGAGCACGGGGCCTAAGGCCTTACAAGGTCCACACCATTCTGCCCAAAAATCTACGAGCACAGTTCCAGGGTGCTTTAGGACCTCGGATTCAAAGGTTTCGTCACTGGCGGCAAAGATGAATTGATTCATGCTTTCTCTTCCTTTTTCGCGGGTTTATCGCTAATTCTCATTCTACAATGGCTGAGAGCTAGGTGTAAACGATCCCCCCTCGACGACGCAATGGGTTTGCCCATCGAGGAAGGAAAAAACCTGGCTAGCGGCCACACGCTTTGACGTGATGCAAGACGCGCAGATGCCTACGCACCAGAAAGCGTGTTTACGTTCATCCAGGCTTAGGTCGCTCTCAGGTTTTAAGTCCTCAGATTTCGAGTCTTCAGATTTAGGCCCTCAGCTAAGGAGAGAAAAATGGAAAAACAAGCCCTCCAACGTCTACAAGAACAGCTTCAGGAGTCGCAGCGAGTTCGCGACGATTTTTTTGCCCGTCAGGCCCAAGATGTAGTGGCCGTAGCCAAGGCCATGGGTGACTGCGTTTCCAATGGTGGCAAGCTCCTCCTTTGTGGCAATGGCGGGTCCGCTTCTGATTCCTTACATTTTTCGGGAGAAATGATTGGGCGCTTTCTTAAAGAGCGCCGCCCGCTACCGGCAATCGCCCTCGCGGCAGATGTGGCCTCGCTCACCGCCATTGGCAATGACTATGGCTACGATCAGGTATTTTCCCGCGGAGTAGAAGCTTTTGGACGTAAGGAAGACATTCTTTTTGCGATCTCCACAAGCGGCAAATCCCCGAACGTGCTCAAAGCGGCCGAAGTGGCCAAACGAATCGGGATGAAAACAGTGGCCCTAACAGGGGGGAGCGGCGGACCGATAGGGGCCATGACCGACTATCACTTGAACGTTGCACTCGGAAAAATCTCGGGCACCATTCAGGAAGTCCATATCCAGATCATCCATCTTTTGGTGGGACTGATGGACGAATTTTATCTCCGCGACACTAAGGGATAGTCATCCGATGCACACCAAGCTTCTCGTGAATCGATTGGTTGGCAAGGCGATCGACTTTCTTCTCGTCCTTGTCCTCGCCAGCATTCTCTATCCAGTGGGGCCCTTTGCGGCCTTTCTGTATATTTTGATTGGGGATGGCTTCCAAGGTGGCCGCAGTTTGGGAAAAAGAGTGGTGGGGCTGCAGGTGATTAACACGACGACAGGTAATCCTGCGGATTTTAAGGATTCTGTGGTTCGAAATTCCACAGTGGCCGTGCCGGTTCTCTTCTTTATGATTCCCTTTATTGGGTGGATACTATGGATTGTGATTGGAATTCCAATACTTGCTATCGAGGTCTACCTCATGACAAGATTAGAACAACAAGCTCGTTTGGGCGACACGATGGCTGACACGCGAGTGTCAGAGAGGGTGGAAACCTAAGAGAGTGTAAAAGTTTAAAGTATAAGTTCAACGATAAACGCTTCAAGGAAGGAGCAATTAGATGAGTGCAGAAAAACTAGGACCATGGGACGCTGAAACCATTCGACGCGCACGGAAGGCAAGGAATTTAACTCAGGCAGAATTGGCTGAAGGATTGGGTTGCCGCCAGCAAACCATCAGCGAATGGGAACTGGGAATGTATGGTCCCAAAAACGCCTACCAAAAACTTTTGACGATGTTTTTCGGATCTGCCCCTGTGGTAGCCGAAACCGTGCCCTCACAGTCTGTTTGGGGCAATGAGTCCGAAATTTCCAATGTGGCGCTCAGCACCTCGACAGCCGACGCACTCAGCCCTGCGGAAAAGAACTAAGCCTTTCTAGAGATTTCAAGCGCTTTGGAGTAAGCCATTCCCATGGTCCCTCCAAAGCGCTTTTTATTTTGTCTCATCGACGCCTCCTCTTTCATCTTCCGCGCCTTCTACGCGGTTCGCCCTCTCAGCAATAAAGAAGGGCTGCCCACCAACGCCGTCTTCGGTTTTGCCAATATGATCCTGAAGGTCCTAGAAGAGCTGCGGCCCACGCATATCGCCGTGGTCTACGACACGAAAACGCCGAGCTTCCGTAAAGAAATGTTCGCCGACTACAAAGCGAACCGCTCGGCCATGCCCGAGGATCTTGTGCCCCAGCTTCCTTTCATCAAGCAATTCGTGGAAGCCCTAGGCTTGCCGGGCTTCGAGCGCGAAGGCTTCGAGGCCGACGACGTGATCGCCACCCTGGCGGATCGCGCTGCTCATCTTTCCGCCGAGACCACAGATGTGTGCATTGTTTCGAGCGATAAGGACCTAATGCAGCTCGTGAACGGGCATATCTACCTCTACGACACCATGAAGGAGCAGCGCTATTACGAGGCCGAGGTGAAGGAGAAACTAGGCGTGCCTCCGCGCCTGGTGCCCGACTACTTAGGCATCGTGGGCGATAGCTCCGACAATATTCCCGGCGTGAAGGGCATCGGGCCCAAGGGTGCGGTGGCTTTGCTCGAGCAATTTGGCTCGCTCGAAGGAGTGTACGAGAACCTTGCGGCCGTAAAAAAAGAGGGGCAGCGCAAACAGCTCGAGGATTGCCGCGAGCAGGCCTTGCTCTCTAAGCAGCTGGCGATCGTGAGACGCGATTTGCCGCTAGAGACCGACTGGCATTCCCTCCGCTGCGAGCCCGTGGCCAGCGAAACTCTTTTTCAGCTGCTGCAACGGCTGGATTTCCACGCCCTGGAAAAAAGAATGCGCAGCTGGAAGCAGCCCGCCGGTGGTCCGCAGGCGGCTGTGGTTTCGGCGGCGTCCGAGGCACCTGCGGCTCCCGCGCCGGGAGACCAGGTGGCGGAGAAAAAGAAAGAATACCGAGTGTTGCACACGCTCTCCGACTTGAACGCGGCCTTTGCCACGCTTCGGGAGGCGCCCTTTGTGGCTTTTGATACGGAGACAACGAGCCTGCAAATCCACGACGCCGAGATCGTGGGATTTTCTTTCTGTGGGGATGCCGGCCTAGCCTACTACGTGCCCATTGGGCATGTGGACGCCGAAGCCGCACTCGCGGCGGGCCAAATTCCTGCGCGCGAGGCCCTACACGCCTTACAAACATTTTTTGTGGGCAAAAAACTCATTGGTCAGAATCTAAAATACGACCTGAATGTCCTGCGCAGGGCCGGCGTGGAAGTGGCGCCGGGACAGGTGGTCTTTGACTCGATGATCGCCTCCTATATTCTGGCGCCCGAGGCGCGGCATGGCTTGGATCTCTTGGCAGAGAAGTATCTCGGACACAAAAATATCAGCTATAGCGAGCTTTGCGGCGAGGGCAAAAACCAGATCTCCTTCGCCAAGGTGCCGATCGAAAAGGCGGGCGACTATGCCGCCGAAGACGCGCACGTGGCTTTTCTGTTGCACGAATGCCTCGCTCCACAGCTGCGCGAGATTCCCTCCCTGGAAAAAGTCTTCCGGGAAATCGACATGCCGCTCGTGCCTGTGCTAGCCGATTTGGAGTGGACGGGAGTGGCGATCGATTCGCAACACCTGGCACGGGTGTCGGAGTCCTTCGCGCAGCAATTGAAAATCCTCGAGCTTCGCGCCTTTGAGCTAGCCGGCGGGGAATTCAATCTCAGCAGCCCCAAGCAGCTGCAGAAAATCCTTTTTGAGGACCTCAAGCTTCCCTCGATGAAGAAAACAAAAACTGGTTATTCGACAGATGTGGACGTGCTGCAAAAGCTAAGCCCCCTCCACCCGCTGCCGGCCCTGATCCTCGAGCATCGCGAGCTTTCCAAGCTGAAGGGCACCTATGTGGATGTGCTGCCCTCCCTCGTGCATCCCCAAACCGGCCGCGTGCACGCCTCTTTTCACCAAACCGTAGCCGCCACAGGCCGCCTCTCCAGCTCGGACCCGAACCTACAGAACATCCCGATCCGCACCGAAAGCGGCCGCCTCGTGCGCCAGGCTTTCGTGGCCAGCCCGGGGCACCTGCTCCTGGGCGCGGACTATAGCCAGATTGAGCTCAGGATCCTGGCTTCGATGAGCGGCGATGCGTTGCTGAGCCAAGCCTTTGTGGAGGGGCAGGACGTGCACGCCCTCACGGCCTCGGTGATTTTCTCGGTGCCTCCCATCGCCGTGAGTTCCGACCAAAGACGCAAAGCCAAGGCGATCAATTTCGGCCTGCTCTACGGCAAGAGCGCCTTCACCCTGGCCGACGAACTAGGCATCTCCCGCGCCGAAGCCCAGGAGATCATCAAGACGTATTTCGCCCGCTATCCCACCATTCGTGGCTTCCTCGACGAGCTCACGGAGGCCGCCAAACGCACGGGCTACGCCGAAACGCTTTTTGGTCGGCGTCGCTATATCGACGGCATCCAGTCCAAAAACCGCATGATCCAGTCCGCCGCCGAGCGCATGGCCGTGAACGCGCCCATCCAAGGCACAGCGGCCGACATCGTGAAGATCGCGATGATCAATTTGCATGCCGCCCTCGCCGGGAGGAAATCCCGGCTGATCCTGTAGGTGCATGATGAGTTGGTGCTGGAGGTTCCGGAGGCGGAGGCAGAGGAAATGCGGGAACTGGTGCGTAAGCATATGGAGGCCGCCGGCCAGGGCAAGATCAAGGTGCCGCTTACGGTTGATAGCGGCATCGCCCGCAATTGGTTGGAGTTGTAGCGGCGCAGTGATGCGTCCTGGCGCGGTCACTGAGTGGGGAAGATGGCGTGGGCTACTGCGCTGCTTCGTGATGCGCGCTAGGTGCGTGAGAATCTCGGGGGCCACGGCAAATGACCCCATGTCTTTTTGAGGATCGCGATCCCAAGAGCCAATAGAAAGCCCCCTACCCACCCGAAAATCGAGGCCATCGAAAAGGCATCCGAGCTATATTCCTCAACCAAACGATAGGAATTTTCCACAGGAAGAAAATCCCGGAACTGGCCCACAGCTAAGGAGTCATCGCTAGTCTCAAATTTTGGAAGGGAAACTGTCTGCAAACCTCCCTTGCCATCCCCTACCGCAATCTCAAGCTGGTAGGAATATCGAACGGGACGGCTGGAACGGTGAGCCTTGTGCAGGCCTGTGATTTGAAAGCTTTCGTACTTGCCCACATCAAGGACTTTGCTAAGCTCGAAAAAAAACGCCAGCGAAGTCAAAAAAAACACAGCCCCGATAACAAAGACACAAATACCGAAGGCAAGCGCCCCCTTTCCTAATTTTCCAAAAGCGATGGAATGCTTTCGCAGCTCAAATATCCCTATTGCCCGAAGCAAAAATCCAATCGCGAGAAGAACGCAAACCACGGCTCCGAGAAATATGGCCATCGAGCCTCCCTTCAAAGCAGGGCTAGAGCGCGTATCGAGGAACACAAAAAAGAGCCCTGCCGAAAGAAGCAGGAGGAAAAGAAAGAAAACGCCGCACAGTATACGAAAAAACTGCTCCGTATAGCTTAGAAGCTCCCAGGGCTCTTTTTCTGGCTTCTCAGTGATTTGAAATGGCATCTTGGTTCTTGTATTAGCAAGGGAGAACAAATCTTGTCTAGGAGAAGAGAAGAATACTAGCGCCTCTGCGCGGCTGTGGAGGAACACGACTCTCGCGCCAAATGCCGAAAGACAAGGAAGGCAACGCGGCGCTTCGTGGTGCGCAGTGGGTGGATCGTAGTGAGTGAATGCCCATGCGCGACCGCGGAATGAA
>JAKFYM010000021.1 GCA_021730855.1 Bdellovibrionales bacterium | reverse complement strand
CCGCGGCGGGAGCAAAGGCATAATGGCTTCGCAAATCAAAGATGCCTGCACGAATTGCGGTATCTGCGCTCCGCTCTGCCCCACCTCGAGCATCTACCCCGGCCACCAGCGCCACGCCATCGACCGCGACACCTGCACGGATTGCCAGCTCTGCATTCCCTCTTGTCCGGTAAATGCCATTCATACGGATAAAAAAGCACCTCCTCCCAGCAAATGAAATTAGTTGAGGGCTGCGTGGAAGATTGCCCAGGCTGCAGCTACCGCAGCTTGTCCCAAGCAGAAAGTGATGGGCGAAAGCGGCAGCGGGTGGTCGAGGCCCTCCGGCTGGTCGCGGCTCCGCCCCTAGAGGGCAGTGCCGAACGTTGGGGTTATCGTCGCAAGGTGGTCTTGCACGCACGCTACGGCGCTGAGGATTGGCAATTTGGTTTGACGCGTTGGAGGGAGCGGGAGGAAGTGTTTATTCCTATTCCCGATTGCCCCGTTCATGCCCCTTGGGTGAATTTGCTTTTGCGCACCTTAAGCGCGGTCCTGCCTGGCCCGCTGCCACTGGTGTTTGTGATGGTTTCGGGGCGCGCCCTGACTCTGGTGCTAAAGACGAAGCGGCAAGAGAGCCTTGTGGAGACCTGTCGTGCCCTTTGGCCAGAGCTCGAGCGAGTGGGGCTTGCGGCCTTATGGCTTAACTGGAATCCGGCCGCGGGCAATCGCGTGCTTTCGTCGGCACATCAGGAACAAATCGCGGGAGCCGAGTGGCTGCGAGATGGGCATTTGTGGCACGGGCCCACGGCCTTTCGCCAGCAGATTGCCGAGCTGGAGGAAGCGGCGGTGGCTAGAGCGCAGGCATTTCTTCCCCCAGGAAAAAAGCTGGTGGATCTCTATAGTGGGATAGGGGTGAGTTTGCAGCGTTGGCAAGAAGAGGGGCGCGCCTGCCTTGGTGTGGAGCTTTCGGGAGAGGCCGTGCGGGCGGCGGCCCTCAATGCTCCGCGAGTGGAGGTGCTAAGGGGGAAGGTGGGAGACCGGCTCCCGCAACTCAGCGCCTTTGTGGGGGAGGAGGATTTTGTTGTCTACAGCAATCCGCCGCGCTCGGGGCATGGGCCGGAGGTGCTGGCCTGGTTACAACAGAAAAAGCCTAGGGCGATTGCGTACCTCTCCTGCAACTGCCGCAGCTTAGCCGAAGATTTGGCTGCTTTGCAGACGATCTATCGCGTGCAGGAGATCCAGGCGTTTGATTTTTTCCCGCAAACTCCGCATGTGGAAGTGCTGGCGCTATTGACTCTGGTGTAGGCTCTCAAGATGCGACCAACATTGGCGCCAGCGCGTTTCCCCAAGGGCTAACAGATTTTCTCGCCAAGCTTTTTCCTCGGGGAAAAAAGCTGCAAGCATTTGTTCTTTTACCTTTGCGGAAGGCGGCTCGTAGGGGCGGCGCCGATGCCACTCAAAGTTTTCCAGGCGGAGCGCGGCCAGCACTTTTTTGCTTTCGCTAGTTCCAAATTCCTGAATCGTATAGTGCAGGTGGGCTTGTGGCAGGGCCGCGCGGATGGCGTTGGAGAGGCGGCCGAAGATTTCGTAGATGCCGGCCTTATGGTCGGGCCTGGTGATGGGGCGCGCATAGATTTTTTCAAAAAGTGGCGCGGCCTCGGGGTCAAGATCGGGGTCGACAAAAAGCAATTCGCCACAGTGTGGCCCTAGGCCCGTATGCAAATCGATCGCAAAAACCTCTTCCACTTCGGAGAAATGCGCGCGCAAAAAATTTTGGAAGAGCAGGATTTCCCGCTGCAGCTCGCGGCCGGTGAAAAACAATCCACGTGGGAAATCGGATTGGCCCATGGCGATAGCCATGGTGCTCTTGGCTTTGCCAAGGCGGAGGAAAGCGAGGGCTCCTTCGATTCCGCCACGAAGGAATTCCCAGCGTGACTGTGGGTTCAGATAGGTAGCAAAAGCGGAGTAGTCGGCGTTGTGGCAAATTTTTCCGGCAGAAAAATTGCGATTTAGGTCCACATTATTGCCATTGGCGCGGCGATGAAAGGCCATCCCATAGGGATTCAAGGCGTGAACAAACAATAGGGAAGTATGCTCGGCAGTGGGCAATGCGGCCAAGATTTTTTGTTGCACTAAAGAGCCGGCATAGCCCTCGATGCCGTGCACGCCGCCGATGTGCACGAGCAATCGCTTCGAAGCGGATTTGCGCAAGGCAAAGTCGATGAAGAGTTCAGGAGTGTCCTCATAGGGAACGCGGTGGCGCATGTGGCGCAAACCTGCGGCCTCGGCGGCCGCTACGAATTTCTCTCTAGCCTCGTGGTATGCTTCCATTTATTTTTTTAGAAAGGCCAGTACTTCTTGCACGTGGTCCTTCACTTTCACTCCCCGCCATTCTTGGATGATTTTTCCCTGGGCATTGAGCAGGAAGGTAGAGCGCTCGATGCCCCGGAATTTTTTGCCATACATACTTTTCATTTTCATCACGCCGAACTCTTCGCAGAGCGCATGTTCGGGGTCGCTCAGCAGTTCAAAAGGAAAGTTGTGTTTGGCTTTGAATTTTTCGTGCGAAGCTAGGCTGCAGCCGGAAACGCCGAGAACTTCGACCCCGAGTTTTTGCAGTTTTTTATAGTTGGCCGCAAAGTCCAAACCTTCCTGGGTGCAGCCCGGGGTGCTATCGCGCGGATAGAAATAGAGAAGGATGTTGCGCAATTCTTTGCGCGTGCGCTGCCCCCCTCCGGTCAAGGACCAGTTCATGATTTTTTCCTCCCCATGGTTAGTAAAAGTGCCGACAAAATGATCACGGCCCCTAGGCTCTGCCAGTAGTCGAGGCGTTCCTGCAAGAAAATTGCGCCGCCCAGGGCGCCAAGAATCGGTTGCAGAAAAAGCGTGAGCGCCACGAGAGCCACGGGCGCCTTGACCAGAGTGAGCGTCCAGAAGGTGTAGGTGATCGTAGTGCCAAGTGGGCCCATCCACAAAAGCGCGAACCAGTGGGTGCCGCTTAGGCGACTCAAGCTAGGCCATTCTTGCCCACTGAAAAAAAGCGTGGCCGAGAGAAAGCAAAAGCCCACAAAAAGGGCGGCCGTAAAAAAAACGAGAGGGCTTAGGCGCCCGGCAACTTTGCGGCTGAGAATGGTGTACATCGCTTCCATGGGCATGGTGAGCAGGAGCAAAAGATTTCCGAGATTGAATACCAGGAGGGAGGCGACAAAATTTCCTGGTTTAAGATTGCTCAGGAGCGAGAATCCTAGGAGTGCCAGCGCTATTGCGAAAAATTGGCGCGTTTCCAGCTGCTCGCGCAAAAAAATCCGTGCGAGCACGATGGCGGCGAGAGGCTCCATGGCCACAATGATGGAATTGGCGGAGGCGGTGGAGAGGGAGAGGCCTAAATACTGCGTGAGGGCGGAACCAAAAAAAGTAAATAAGCCAGCCAAGAAAATCCAATGGGCATTGGCGCGGAGAGCCGCGCACTCGCTCCCCTTTTCTTTGTGAAAAATGGGGAGGAGAAATAAAAAAAATAGGCTCGCAAGAAAGGCCAAAGCATAGCGCAACCAGGAGACCTGGATCGCGCTGAATTCGCGCAGAAGAATTTTTCCCATCACAGGATTGGTGGCCCATATTGCATTGCATAGCAGAAGGCCCCCGAGCGTCAGCCAAGGCATACCGAATAGTAGTTGTTTTTTGTATGCCCTGCTATATCTTAAATCATGATGGAAAACTGGAAGCAATTCGACCTGTTCAATCCTACTGACGAACATAAATTGCTTCGCGAGATGGTGCGCAACTTTGTGCAAGAAGAGGTGGAGCCTCAGGCACATGCTTTTGACAAAAAAGAACAGTTCAATTTGCCGCTTTTTCGCAAGCTCGGGGAATTGGGATTGCTTGGCATCACGGTGCCCACGGAATTTGGTGGCTCTGGCCTAGACGCCACAGCGGCCTGCATTGCCCACGAAGAATTAGCCAGCTCGGACCCCGGGTTCACTTTGGCCTATCTAGCCCACGCCATGCTCTGCGTGAACAATATCGCCCAGAACGCGAGCGCCGCCCAAAAGGCGCGTTACCTGCCCAAGCTCAGCTCGGGTGAATGGGTGGGGGCGATGGCGATGTCGGAGCCCAATGTGGGCACCGATGTGCTCGGCATGGAAAGCACGGCGGTAAAAGAGGGCAAACAGTACCGCCTCAATGGCCGCAAAATGTGGATCACCAATGGCACGCTCGATGAGCAAGGCACTCCGGCGGATGTGGTGTGGGTGTATGCACGCACCGATGATCGCAAAAGCGGGGGCAAGCCCAAGCTCTCTACTTTTTTGGTAGACCGCAGCTGCCCGGGATATTCCGTGGGGCAAAAGATCACCGATAAGCTCGGGATGCGGGCCTCGAACACGGCCGAGCTCGTTTTTGACAACTGCCTAGTTCCCGAAGAAAACCTCGTGGGGTCTGAGGGGGAATCGCTCTTGCACATGATGAAGAACTTAGAGCTCGAACGCCTCACGCTTGCGGCCATGAGCTTAGGGATTGCGCGTCGCTCGCTCGACGTGATGACTCGCTATTCGGATGAGCGGCATGCTTTTGGCAAATCGCTCCATCACTTTGGCCAGATCCAGCGGCATATTGGCGAAAGTTATGCTGAGTACCGGGCTGCCCGCGTCTATCTCTATGATACCGCGCGCCGCATGGACTTAAACCAAGAGGGCAATCGCCTGGATTCCGACGGGGTAAAACTTTTCTCTTCCACCGCCGCCAAAAATATTGCTGATCGCGCCATCCAGGTGCTCGGAGGATTTGGTTATGTGGGAGAATACAAAGTGGAACGCCTCTGGCGTGATGCCAAGCTCATGGAAATTGGCGGCGGTACTATCGAGGCCCACCAGAAAAACATTACCCGTGACCTAGCCAAGGATTTGAGCCAACTCACCCATATATGAAAATTCTATTTCTTTTGTTTACCCTCTGCGCCTATGGCAATCAACCTCCCGCCTCTCCGCCGCCAGTGGTGATGCCCGACCTGGCGGAAATGCAACGCAAGATCGAAGCGGCCCACGATAAGGTGGACCAAGCGATCAACGCAGAAGAGGCGCGGTTGCGGCAGGTGCCGGGAAAGGTGGAAGCTAAGACTCAAGACTTGCTGGAGGGAGCAGAAGCGGATCTGCAAGCATTGGCCAAACAGTTCACCAATCCGCAGCCACTCGAGAATGCCCGCCTGGAAAGTTTTCGGCGGAAATTCCTTTCTCTGATGGCGAATCGCCCATTTTTGGCGGCCGTAGAAGGAGTGGTGAAACACGAGAACCGCAAGGCGATGCTGATCACTCAGCTGGTGTTTTTTCTGTTCATGATCCTCCTGCGTGCTCAGCAGCAAGCCAAAAGCAAGAACTGGTTCTCGCGTCTCCTATTGGGATTTGTCTTTACCATCTTCACCTGGGTGGGACTGGCGTACGTGATTCCGCTCCTCGCTCTAGGGGAGCCTTTCGCGGTGATGACCAGGACACTGTGGACTGTCTTTACGAGCTAGCTTCCATATAAGGCAGCAGCAGCCGACGGGCGTTGATCTTGGCGCCAAGCACGGCCAGGAAGGTGAACATCCCGCCCATTTTGCGATCCAGAAAAATCATTTCCTGAGGTGGGGAGCGCAGGGGAAAGCGGCGAATCAAATCCCAGGTGAGCTTGCTCACGCGTTTGGGCAAATCGGTTTTGGCCCAGTCGTAGGGTGCGTCCTCGGCAAAGGGCTCCACGATGGAGGAGCACAGCTGGTAGAAGAGGTCACGTAGCTCTTCAGGGTCGTTGGGCATGAGCACGCCTAGGTTATAGGCGGCTTTCTCAAAAGCACTGCGGTCGTGGTAGAAAAGCCCGCGCAGCATTTCGCGGTATTTGTCCAAAAAGATTTTCGGCACCTCGCGCACGGCTCCGTAGTCGAAGAGCACGAGCTGGTCGTTATCCTTGCCGATGCGCACGCGGTAGTTGCCAAAATGCGGATCGGTCTGCATGCGGCGCCAGACAAAGAGTTCGCGGAAATAGAGTTCGAGCGCGGCGGCAGAGAGGGCATTGCGGCGGGCCTGCGAGAGCTCGGCCACCTCTTGGCTGTCGACGGTCACGCCTCTTTCATAAGTCATCGTGAGCAGGCGATCGGTGGAATACCTAGGAAGGGGGCGGGGGAGGACATACCGCTGGTCCCCTTCGAGAGCCGCGCAGAAAAATTCCAGATTCTTGCGCTCGCGCTCGTAGTCGAGCTCATGCTTCAGCATCATCTTCACTTCGGCGAAAATCCCTTCGGTGGCGGGAATTTTTGGCAGCCACTCCGTGAGTGTGAGGATGCGCTTTAAGTTTTTGATATCTCCATCGATTGCCTTGTCCACTCCGGGGTATTGGATCTTCAGTGCCAGGTGTTCCCCTGTGGCGCGTAGGCGGGCGCCATGCACCTGCCCGAGCGAGGCGGCGGCCGAGGCTTCTTCCTCGATCTCGAGCTCCGCCATTTTTTCCTTGCCCAGCTCGCGCACCAGCACTTTACGCATCTGCACCCATTCAATGGCGGGTGAGTCACTCTGGAGCGGTTTCAGGAGACGGTTCACTTCGGGTGGCAGGAAGTGCTCCCCATAAAGCGAAAGCATCTGCCCCGCCTTCATGAGGCTGCCTTTTAGCTGGCCGAGCTCACGGGCGAGCAGCGCCATTTGCTCCACCTGTAGGGCTTTTTTCCGGATCACTTTTGCGGCTTCTCCGTCGAAAATTCCGCTCATGGCTTGGCCGGCGGCTTTGGCGCCCACCTGCAGGCCGAGGCGGGCCAAGGAGAGAGAGCGGCTAAGCGAGCTAGTTTTTAGATTCTTGATTTTCTTTTTTGCCATATTTGAATAATTCCAGGGCGTGCTTGCGTTGGAGGGCGTGGTCGACCAAGGGGGCGGGATAAGCGGGGACGTCTTGCGGGCAGTGAATGTTCTTGCGGACGTTTTCTAATTCCGGCAGTTGGGTGCGGATATAGTTTCCCTCGGGATCAAAGCGCTTGGATTGGGTGTAGGGATGAAAGATGCGGAACCATGGCTGGGCGTCGCATCCAGTGGAAGCACACCATTGCCAGCCGCCATTGTTGGCAGCGAGGTCAAAATCGAGGAGGTGACGCGCGAAATGGGCTTCGCCCTTGCGCCAGTCCACTAGAAGGTCTTTGACGAGGAAGGAAGCGGTCACCATGCGCAGCCGATTGTGCATCCAGCCTGTGGCCAGGAGCTGCCGCATCGCCGCGTCGACCAGCGGGTAGCCGGTGCGCCCTTCCTGCCATGCCTGGAAATGGGCCTCGCTGCCCGGCCAACGGATCGTGTCGTACTCCCTCCGGAATGCGCCCGTGGCCACGTGAGGAAACTGATCCAGGATCATGACAAAAAAATCCCGCCAGATGAGCTCACTCAGCCAGGCATCGGATCCGGCCGAGGGGTGAGCCAAGGCGGCACGCACGGCCGCGCGGATCGAAAGAGTGCCAAAACGCAGGTGCACGGACAGGCCTGAGGTGGCGTCTTTTGCTGGGAAATTACGGTCCTCGGCATAGCGGGGAAGTTCTGCCACAAAGGCCGCAAGCCGGCGTTTTGCAGCCTGGCTGCCGGCTTTGAGCCAAAGGGAGTTTTCGGCAAATCCGAGATCACGGAGAGCCCAAGGCTGCGAAAGACCT
>JAKFYM010000006.1 GCA_021730855.1 Bdellovibrionales bacterium | reverse complement strand
GTTAGAGCGAGGTTAAGTTTCAATGGTCATTAAGTCAACGCCGGTCGAGAATTTTTTATCGGACAAGTCTCAGCTTCTTTGTAACCTACGATAAAGACGCAAGAACTAGGTGAGTGATGAGGGGAGTTAAAGGCTACCATTTGAAGTTGTAGGAGGTTTATTGGACGCATTGGAACCGATTTTATTCTGGGATTGATAGTTCTTCTGAGAGCGGAAGAGTGGCTCTAGGTGTGACGGGTGGCTTCCACCGCCCCTTCTTTTCCAAAGCTGCATAGGTGGATTTATAAAAGAGGGAATCAAGCTCCGCAACGCTGGAAGTTTCCTGCTCAAGCCGCACGTCTTGCCAAGGAATAAGCCGCCCTGGAGATAATGTGATCGTTCTCCTTTGGTTGAAGGCCGCGTGGCGAAAAGCGCAGCCCCAGAGCTGCCCCGAGAGCTGGAGGCTGAGCTTTGATTCTGGCGGAAGTGTTCCTTGCAGTAGTGGAGAGAACCAATGCATGAAGTTTCTTCGTCCGGCGTATGAGTGAATGTCTTCATATTGCTCGTGGAAGGCTGGAACGTAGCTCTCAGGATTTGGGCTGTCGGGATGGAACTCACTTGCTGATTCATCGAAAGCGTTGATGGCAAGCTCAAGCCCGACCATAATTTCATATCCACTTTCTGGCCTGTACTGCAGATACCACTGAAGACGTTCGTTCTTCTCGCGCTCTGCCCTTACTGCTAGTTCCTCCCATAGTGCGGGTCTAAAATGTTTCTTCTCTTTCACTAAAAACCAAATTTCGTAACCCTCAAGTGGCGTTTGATACTTTCTTATTTGCCGGCGCAGTTTGGCTTCATTCCACGAACTCTTGTTGTGAAGGTAAACGGAATGGGCAGCAGTCCACCACGTTAAGTGTTCGCCAAAGCCGGGCAAGTTTTCCCATTTTTTACGCGAGAGAATAAATCCGCGCACTTGTTGCTCAGAGGTCAATTCATTATTTCGGATTTGTGCCCAAAGTTTTAAGTTTCGAGAATCCTCGAAAATGCACTTGCTGAAGTAAGTGGCCACTTTGCCTATTCCGGAGATCGAGGCAAAAACCTCAGCCCAAGGCATCGCCCACTCGATAGAAGATGTGCGACCTGATTTGTGGCTGGCACTCATTATGGAAAAACGATGACGCTTCCCGTGGTTTCGATAGACATCGGTGGCAATGATTAGATGCTCACAGGTCTTCTGACCACACGAGCAAGTATTCCTATCCAGATCCACCGAGTATAAGGTCCCATCGCTTGCTTGAACTAGTTTGCTCACGTTCCCTCCGGGAAAAAGAAAGGGGCAAAGTTATTGCCCCCTCGGTTGTCATTGTTTGTTTGTGATTTCTTTCAAACGCTTTTCTCTGGCCTCGATTTTCTCGTTGAGCACTTTTAATTTGGCCTCTAGCTCAATTCGTCTCATTTTCTTACGTTGAACGGATTGCTGAAGTTCTGCGAAACTCTGATGTAAATACTTGTCGCTCTTTACGACCTTGATATTGGGTCTGGGTTGTTGATTGGATATTGGACTCTTAGCGAGAGCTACGTTTACTGGCGGTTTTAGTACCGTTGCTGTTTGGACGTTCATTGAGACCTCCTGGCTGGACCCGTTGGCCCAGATTTTTAGTTACCTCCTCTCGATGGTTAATTTCGGGAGAAGTGGTTGGTTAGGTAAACGATAGGTGGAACAAACGCGTTGCTGGAAAGCTGAAAATCGCGGTGAGTTCATTTTTTGGGATGTGGGTTGTGGGATTAGTGGGGGAGTTCGTAGGGAGGATCGCATTTTCCCGGCGTTATGAATGGAGTGTGATGGTATTTCTGACGCTGGGAGTCCCCTGACGCGATAGTGATCCCATGTCGCTGAGTGCCAGCAATGAATGAAATTTTTTGTCTTTAATTAGTGAGTAAGACTTATTTAACCGATGGCGCGGTGATTTTTTTGGATTTTTGTGCAATCCGTGTGCAAAACGGTGGTCACTATAGCGCCGTCTAAAAGGGAGATGAGAAACCAATCAAGCCACTCAGTTGTACTGTAACAAAGAATTTTTAATCTGGATGAAAACCGCATCGTCGCTGAATGCTCAATTTTAATCTAAGTGCTTGAAATGAAACAAATCCATTTCGGAAAAGATCTTTCTCCATGTATCAGAAACGGCTCTAGTACATGTTCTGATACAAATCGGTTACAAGTTTCGCCTCTTGGTTGTGCCCTATTTTCCATTTGGGCTTACGCTGTTACAGCCTTTTGTATCCTGATACATCGGTTACATCCGGTATTGGGCGATTCTCGGTGAACGTTGTGGCTCTTGACCGTCGTATCGAAGCGCCTAGATTTTCCAAGAGCCTTCCGGGAAGGTGACTCCAATCCTGTTTTTCAGGAAGTCCAGTCGCCCATTTCTACAAATTGCGATGAAATCGGCGTGGTGCTCGATCACGCGCCCGATGGAAAAAAGGACTTCGATCAACCTCACATCGTCGATGGTCATGCCGGCAGGCAACGATGGAAGCGTGTGGAGGAAAACCAAATGTCGATCGTGCCCACTGAATGATGCTCTGGCCCTCTCCCGGATTTTTTGAACCAGCCAATAAATCAGGCGGCCATTCCTTGGCCAGCTATCCTGGCTTGGTCCAAACCACCGGAAGTCCGGAGTTCGCTCTAAAAATGCTCGGGATTCAATCGCTAGGGTGCCTTTGGCCGGCGCAAGGGCCGCAAGGAGTGTCCTTCTGTTTAGGGTGCGTTTATCTGCCCTTACAATTCTCACCGCACTAGGGAATTCGGCAATGTTCAGGGCGAAGTTCAGGACAGATTCGCTAACCTTCTCCCCATGCGGCGCAACGATCAGGCCGAGCTGTAAGCGCCTTGGTGATATTTCAGGTGGGTCCATCGGGAAACAATAGTGAGCAAGATCTCGGCAGTCGAATCTTGTTGCCGGGGAGGTGCAAAATCTACAGCGGTGCAACAGCCTTGGAGCAACGCTCTTTCAGCACGGGATTCTCGTTACCCTGAGCTGCCTTGATTTTTTCGGCTCGCTTGCATTCCCAGGTAGTCACTGGAAATTGCTTGTCCCATGCCTCGAAAAGTTTTTTATTCTTATCGGATATGACTCCACGCCCAGAATAGGCCTGCTCCATGTACATGTATGTACGCGCTACGGTTCCCTTAGCCATATCCATAGGCTCGAACTTACGATCTGAAAGCACAGCCTTGCAGCCACCAAAAGAAAGGCTGTCTGGGCTTCTGTCTGTGCCGCCGAGCGCGGCCATAGAAAAGTTACTACGGAGTCCGTTTAGTTCTCCAATTTCCGGCCAGAGATTGTAGAGATCAGCTTCCATACGGGAAAATTCAGGATTCTTCCCCGCACATTTTCTGCCCTTGTAAGGCTTTCCCTTTTTCATACATTTCGGCGATCCCTCGCGCCATTCCGCGAAGGAGTTGCCAAAAGCTTCTGCCGGGACTACGTGCTCCCATTCCAGGCGAGCGGCCCGCTTCGCATCTTTGCGGATCTTGTAGCCGCAGCTCTTGAGGTCGATGACCTTACCGTCGTACTTGCAGCCGCAATAGATCGTGTAGGGGTGTTCCTTGCTGATTCTCAGTGCGATTTTCTTAGCTTCGGAAAAATTCTTTATTTTTTCGTTGCCGCCTGCGAAGGCCGTGAAAGCGAAAAATATAGAAAAGAGATAGATCAGGTTCCGCATTGAGATTCCGAATTCATACTTGAAACACTACAAAATAATTACCAGGTACGGCATTGAAAAAATTTATTGTGCTTCTTCGAACTTCTAGTTCGGCAATTCTCCCGAGTAGCCGAGCTTCCTTAGTTTCGCATTAAATTTTGCTGCTTCCGGCGTGCATCCATAACAATCGTCTTTGCCACTACAAGATCCTTTCACATTCCAGCTCATTATAACTTGATCTAGCTCACGAAATTGTTGATCGACCGCATAGTGAACATAGGTACACTTTTGTTCTGCCTCGTTAATCTTTTGTAGATAACGCACTCGAACTACTCTTGCGGGAAGGCCTTTTGTCTTCCCCTCACTAAAGGTCTCAAACTGAAAATCCGCACACCGAACATTCGAGAAAAAAGTGCAGAAGTTTTTCTCAATCATGGACGTGAGGACTTTTGTCTCTTGATCCGGGATTGTTGAAGCCACGGCACGATTCTGAGAGGGCTTCGAATCCGAAACGGCTTCATTGTCTTGCCGTGTTTCGCCGGCGGATTTTTCCTGAGATAACTCAGTTTTCGGTGTCTTTGGAAGGCTCAGCGCAAAACCGAAAACGACCAAGCACGAAAGGCCAAATTTCTGCATACTGGAAATGGCCCCAAGCCGACGAGGGAATGCCGCAACAATCGGTGGAAAAAGAATTACTGCTGTGACGGCCATAAAGAAAGCGGCAACATACTTTCCATCTGATATGCATGCAACCGTAAGAAGACCAAAAAAAACTGCTCCCACCCAAGCAACGCCAGTCGAAAACTTCGCCAGTCCTTTTGAGCCATTTCCATTTCTTCCGTCTTTATAGCCCTGGTTGAAGTTGTCTTTGGAAATTTCCCCGAAGCTTTTCGTGACATTCTTTTCAATAGGCTCGTCTTTCTTTGCAGTGTCTGTTTTAAGGGGAGCTTCTCTGCTTTTTTCGGCTAGGTTAGAAAGCGTCTCCTTGATATTGGTCAATTCTTCCTGGGCACTCATCTTGGTGAAGCCGTTATAGAACGCTCCAGCCGAACCAACCCAAAGAAGCAGCCAACCCCACCAAGGAATCGCTATTTGGCTGGCCGGATAAAAAAAGTAAATTGCAGCAATGAATAGAGCCGCTGAGATGAAAGACGCGATCATCAATTTTTCTGTTTTTTTCATGCATTCTCCCTCAGGACTGATTTTCTTAGATGGCGCTTTTTTACTCATCGGGTGTTTCGATTTTTTTCTTTTGTTCTCGCGGAATTAGTCGCTGAATAGTGATTTTGGCGAAACCATCAAAAAGTAAGCCGCCATCGTCAAAGACCGCTGACACGGTAGGAACGGCAGCGGCATTCCGCACATCCTCCTTACCTGTTAGCAAGAGGCCTAGGCTTACGTTGAAGTGATCAGCTAAGCGCTGCACAGCCTCAAAATCATCAGGCTGGGATCCAGTGCGCCAATCTCCGAGGGTGCTTTGGGGAACCCTAGCGATTTTAGCAGCGGCAGCTATGGTTAGTTCGCGCTCTTTCATCAGCGCATTGAGGTTGCGCGTAAAAGCACTCAACTCTGTTTTTTTCCTCCGCCTAACCATTTCAGATTCTCCCCATAAGTAATTCGGTACACATCTGATTTGGCCGGAGAAATTTCCGATTGATCGTGAGTTACCGAATGTTCGGGCACGACATTCAATCTTTCGCTCCTTTGATAATGCGGCCGATGGTCGAGTGGCCAATTCTCTTACTGAGCAATTTCTGGATGCCGCGAATCGAGTGGCCCACTCGATGCAGAGCTAGAATTTCAGAGATTGTTTTTTCGTCAGCGGCGGAAGGACGACCGCAACGCCAACCAGATCCACTTTGTGCCGCAGCAAGTTTTTTTGTTGCAAGTGCGATGCGAATACGTTCCCTGGTCGCTTCGCGCTCCATTTGGCTAATAGCGCCCAGGATAATTAGGGTGGCGCGTCCTAGAGGTGTCCCGAAGTCGATGGCCTCTCGCTGAGAGACTAGAAATACTCCGATTTTATCTAGTTCATGGAGGAGGTTCAAAAGATGACGTGTATCCCGCGCCAGCCGGTCTATTGCGGCCACAAGTACCACATTAAAGCGACCGAGATACGCGTCTCTCACCAGTCGATCCAGGCCGGGACGACGCTCGCGAGCACCAGACATGCCTTCATCTGTGTATTCCTCTACGAGATGGAATCCTCGCTGCTGGGCCATGGCGCGAAGCGGGACAAGTTGGTTTTCAAGGCTCTGGCCACTTAGCAATCGAGAATAGCGAGCGTAAATGCAGGCTCGGATTGGTTTATCCATACGAAGACCGTAGTTTTCTTAAACGGTTTCTGACAAGCCATTGTTCCTGCCGTGTATTCGTGGCCCTTTATGGATCACGCTAAAAGCGGTCGGGAATTCTTCCGATACGAAAAGATATGAAAATAGGAAAACTTGTAGCTGTGGAGCTTAGGGAAGTTTGGCAACACGAGGCGGAAGATTTTACGCATTGGTTGGCCGAGAATCTGGAGCCTCTCAGCGAGATTCTTGATCTCTCCCTAGAAACCGTGGCCATCGAAAAGAAAATCGACGACAGCCGATTCTGCATAGATATTCTAGCCGAAGACGACGCTGGCGACCGCGTTGTGATCGAAAATCAACTTGAGAAAACCGATCACTCCCACCTTGGTCAGATTATTACTTACGCCACAAACATGGATGCAAAGACCATTGTTTGGATAACCAAGTCTCCTCGCCAGGAGCACATCAACGCGATCAATTGGCTAAATGAGTTTTCTGATAAGAAATTTTACCTAATCCAAGTGGAGGCATACCGAATCGACAATTCGTCACCGGCCCCGTTTTTCAGCGTGATATGTCGCCCAAGTGAAGAATCGAAGATCATTGGCAGAAGCAAAAAATCGCTCGACGCAGTTCGGGAGCATCGTTTACGCAGAAGAAATGCTTCGGACACTATTATAGTGCCAGCCAGGAAAGAAGGATTTGAAAAAGTATTTCTAGGAGAACACTGTTGGTATGCAATCAGAATTCGAGAAAAACGTATTCCACAGATGAAGTATATTGCCGGATATCAAGTGGCTCCCACTAGTGCAATTACTCACATCGCAAAAATTAAAGAAATTGTTCCTTATGGTGACGATGGAAAATTCAAGGTTATATTTGAGCACCCCGCCCAGAAGATTGCCCCAATTCCTCTTGGAGAAAAATCAAAAATACAGGGGCCGGCATACTGTGAGTACGACAGGATAAAGTCCTCTAAGAGTGTCGATGAGCTTCTTGGAAGTGAAGACTACGAATCCGAAGAAGATGAGGCCGCCTAAGGTTAGAATGGCAGCCAGCAATAAACAAAAAATTACTTTGAATTGGGATGAGCAAAGAGTTGTGTTTCATTTTCTATACGAAGCGAGTGATCGTCCCGTAGCCTTACCCTGGAACCAGGGGCTTCAGCCACTAGCTCTTGCGGGACATAAGAGCTTCATTGGAAAAATGGACATTAAAAAAATTGAAATAACTCTCGACGAGTTGGTGAGAAGAAACCTACTTATTGATACAAAGGTGGACTTCCCCCCATCGAGATATTCCCTTCGAGAGGGTGAGATAGAAAATGCGGCTGAAGCAGTCTTTTCATTCTGGTTATTTTGCAGAAGTTGGCATCCTCTAAAAAAAGTGAAAGTCTGGGCAGGAGTTTTAGTGGGGACGGCAATTACCGCAGCCATTGGGGCGTTAGTGGAAAAATTGCTATTTTAGGATCTGACCTCATCCGTATATACAGTCAATTGTCCGAGGAATACTCCCTGGCTGAATTCTGCCCCAAAATGATTTGATTATGGGATAGAAGGCAGACCGTTTTGTAGCCCACTTAAATTCAGCAATGAGCCGCGAAAAAGATTGATGGTATTGGGATAGCGAAAATTATGGCTTATTGGCCC
>JAKFYM010000277.1 GCA_021730855.1 Bdellovibrionales bacterium | reverse complement strand
CCTAGAAAAAGTGGCAAAAAAAAATGGCGTGACCTTTAGCGTAAAAATTGCCGAAGGCCTGCCTGCTTTCGTGGTCGGTGACGAAACAAGGATTCGCCTCGTGCTCTCCCATCTCGTACGTAATGCCGTCAAATTCACTTCCTCTGGAAGCATCCAGCTTTCTTGCCAACAAGAAAATCCTCAGGACCAGAAACTCAAATTTTCTGTCACAGACACCGGCATTGGCATCAGCCGCGAGGGACAAAAGAAAATGTTCCTGCCCTTTTCTCAAGTAGATGGCTCCACCACGCGTCGCTTTGGCGGAGCGGGCCTAGGCCTAGCGATCGCAAAACGCTCGGTAGATTTGCTTGGCGGTACGATCGGATTCGAAAGTACCCTCGACAAAGGAAGTTGCTTTTGGTTTACGGTGCCCGTGTCTTTCGGCGAAAGTCCGGCGACTAAGAAAAAAAGCACGCCCCGTCCTCAAGGGAGCAATCTTTCCAATCCCTCTGTTCTCGTGGCGGAGGACTGCAAGCCAAACCAAGACTTAATCGAATCCATGCTCAATAGACTGAACTGCGAAGTGAAGATTGTGCAAAATGGCCAGGAAGCCGTAGACTGCATCCGTGCGCACTCCCACTTTGATGCCATCTTTATGGACCTGCACATGCCGGTTATGGACGGTTTCGAAGCCACGGTAGAAATTCGCAAATGGGAAGGGGGCGGCAAAAAAATTCCTATCATCGCCCTCACCGCCGATGTGCTTCCAGGAACCAGGCAAAAATGCCTGGCAGCAGGCATGAACGCCTACCATCAAAAACCCATCACCATCGACGAATTAGAAAAGATCCTGCAGGAGCTCAGGCAGCCGGAGCTCGCTTCCGGTTGAACGCCTTTTCGGTACCGGTCAGAGCACATTCAATACGTGCAGGCTCTGATTTTGCACTTGCCACTCCACATCGTAGCGAGAAACACGAAAACGAAAAACCAAGCCCTCCGTCTGCGGATCGCGAAGCGGCATGGATTTTCGTTGTGAGCTCGGACGTGGGTCCCAGCTGAGCATTTGCTCGATCAGCTCGCGCAGCTCGGAGGATTTCTCATTTTCGGCCAGCGCGGCCAAGCTTGCGGGCGAAAAGGAAACCGCGAACCGATCAATAGGCCCCTCGGCCCAGCCAGCGCTCGCGTTCTCCACTCTGTCGGCATAGGGGAGGTAGGGCTTAATGTCGAGCACCGGACTACCATCCAGGATGTCCACCCCACTGAGGTGAATCTCAATGCCTCCGGAAGCTTCTAGATCAATCCTCTCCAACTTCACCACCGACATCCCAATCGGATTCGGGCGATGGGGCGAACGTGAGGCAAAGACCCCCACTTTTTTCTGCTCTAGCCGGGGCGGCTCCACCAAAGAACGCCACGGTTGCGCTTGGTGGCGGTCGAACACAAAAAGCACCCATACATGGCTAAAGGTTTCTAGTTGCTGTAGCGCCGAAGCAAAAGCAGGATCAGGAAGCAGCTTCAACACCCCCTTGGCCGCAGGAACCATCTGCGCCTGCCGGGGCACGCCAAATTTCTCGGTGAAACAGGTCTTCATATGGCCAATGGGGGTCATCTCGAGCACCTTAAGGCAAGTGGCCAAATTTCTCCATTTGCTTTTTAGCCCTAGGATCCTATCCCTGCCCCTTTTGTAGCTCCCTACAGGCGTCCAAAATCAGCCCGTTATAGTATTGTCGCTCTTCTTCCCGCATCTGGAGAAATTTCAGCCCAAATCCGCGGATGAGTTTCCCGGGAGCAAAAACCTCATCATAGATGCGAATGATTTTGGCCTGGGCCTCGAGCATTTTCCCGCGGCTCGTGACCATCTGAATCCTGAGCTTCTGGTCCACAAATTCACTTAAGGAAAGGGAGGCACAAAAAATCTCGAACATAAGGCCGTGATACGAAAAATTCATCACCTCGCCCCGCGTGTTTCCCGTGATCCTAGGAAAAATCACTTCGATAGGCACTTCCACTTTGGGTTGCAGGCCATCGATCGAAAGACGGGGATATTCGCGCTTCCAGGGCGATTCAAATCCTTGTTTGGAGATCTGCGAGAGATGCACGGATTCAGAATGAGCCGTGGTGTGAAGGATCCGCAGATTATAGTGAATGCCATCGCTGCCCGCTTCCCGCACTAGCCTGCCCTTCATCAAGTTTCCGTCGATCGACACCGTGAAGGTCTTGCGCTCGAGAAAAGCCTGACGAATCTCGAGGCTCTCCTCAAACACGCGGTACACATTCTGCCGCGACACTAAGGCTCGAGGGAGCATGCGGAGCAGTTTTTTATTGTCGATCACTTCTACGGCAGAGACAAAATAGTGCGCTTGGTTCATAGAACCTCCTTGCGCACCAAGCAATGCAAGGGGATGGCCCCAGGAATTTTCCACCTAAATGGCTTTTAGGTAGGAAACAGGCGCAAGGGACGGAGAACGTATCGAATAGGCCTGTCTCTGGGAGGAGACAGGGGGGCTTGAAGGCGCGCGCCCGCGATATCCACTAACACTCCGCCTCAAGGGGCGCCCTAAGTGCATGGCGAAGGTCCTTCCCCACTCCCCGGGGCCTCTTCCGAACCGCCTCCTCAATTCGGAATTCAGAATTCAGAATTCTGAATTCGGAATTCTGAATTCGAAATTGCAAAAACTCCCATTCCCCGCCAGAATGGGCACAAAGGAAAATCCAATGAAAAACGAAATCCAGAAGCTAGAAGAAGAGATCATGACCCTGGGGCAAAAGCTGGCCGAGCTACGAAAAGAGGCGAAGCCGATGCCGGTTCGCAACTACACTCTCCATACAGTCGAGGGGAAAACCACCCTACGCGATCTCTTCGGCGATAAGGACATCCTCTTTGCCATCCATAATATGGGCCAAGGGTGCCGCTACTGCACCACCTGGGCCGATGGTTTCAACGGATTTGTCTCCCACCTCGAAGATAAGTTTGCCGTTGTCTTGGTCTCGAAAGACGATCCCGAGCTACAGCGCCGTTTCGCCAACTCCCGGGGCTGGAGATTCCGCATGGCCTCTCATGGGGGCGGGGAATACATGAAAGAGCAGAGCGTGGCCGGAGATGGCAGCAATTGCCCGGGCGTGGTGGTGTATACCCGTAAGGGAGAGGAAATTTTCCGTAAGAATGCTTCGAATTTCGGCCCCGGAGACCAGTTCTGCTCGCTCTGGCCGCTCCTGAGCTTAGCCGGATTTTCTGCGGAGAACTGGACGCCCCAGTATAATTACTGGAAGAAGCCTCAAGCCATGGATGATGGCGGACAAAACGTTTTATAGGGCAGGCCTCCCCTAGCGCGCTCCTAATTTGTGCGCCCCAAGAGGCAAGCCTTTGTTATTGAGCCTTCGTCCCCTTTCATTTACTCTTCTTAGCGGCTCGAAAGGAAAGCATTATTTTTTTACTCCTACTCTTCTTATCTTTGCCGGCGCTTGGTCATGAACCTGAGCTGAAGTCAGGCGACCTTATTTTCCAAACCTCCCACTCCAAACAGTCCTACGCCATCATGTGGGCCAGCAAAAGCCTCTATAGTCATGTGGGAATCATCGAGGTGGCGGACAAAAAGACCTACGTGATCGAAGCCATTTCCAAAGTGAGCCGCACACCCCTAGAGGATTGGATCCAAAGAGGAAGGTTTGATCGATATGCGGTCTATCGATATGACGGGCTCACGGAGAAAAATCAGGTCGCTCTGGTTGAGAATGCAAAAAAACATTTAGGACAAGGCTACGATATTTTTTTCACCTCGCAGAACAAAGAAATCTATTGCAGTGAACTGGTGAGTTTAGCCTTTCAAAAGACCGGGATCTCCGTCGGAAAATTTGAAAAGGTGAAAGACTTGGACGTGGACAATTTTATCGTGCGCAGCCTGGTGGAAAAACGCTGGCGCAAACATCCCCTATGCCATTCCGGGATAGAGAAGTTTGAAGATTGCTGGGCAAAAATCCTAGACGACGAGCTAGTATCACCCGCAAGCCTTGCGGCGGATCCCCGCCTGAAACAGATTTTTTCGAACTACCTTTGGTAAATATTCTTCTATATTCGCGGCTAGATCAAAGTGATTCTGAAGCTAAATCCAGTGGATCTCGGTTTGCAGTTTTCCATCCTTTGAAAGATCGAGAACACGAAATCCCTGCCGGGTCATATCCATCTGGTGTGACTCCCAAAAGTCATTAAGATTTACGTCTTGGCCTTCCACTGGATGCTCACAGTGCGCGAAGGTGGAGGGAGCGGTAAGTAGACGAACATGATCTTGGGTCTCATCCACCTCCCTATGTAGATGGCCGGAGAGAATGGTGACGGGGGAGGAAGTATTCTGCAAAATCTGCATCAGCTCTTTTTCGTTCCGAAGCTGGCATCCCGGGGCGGGACAAGGGGAAAATGGTGGGTGGTGCAGACACACGATCACTGGTTTACCCGAATGGATTTTCAGCAATTGCTCCGCTCTTTTCAAAATTTTCTCGCTAAGGAATCCGTGCGCCTTTTTATGCACGTGCGAATCGAGAAAAAGACAGAGACAATCGCCGAAAACAGCATGATCAGCAGTTTGAATATTGGTCCCTCGAAAAACCTCTTCCATCACTATTTTCTCATCGTGGTTTCCGGGAACAGCGAAAACAGCCGCCGATGGATCCAAAAAAATTTCCCCAAACCGCCGATAGGTCGCAGCGTCTCCATCTTCCGCAATGTCCCCTGTCACAAAAAAAGCGTCGGGCAACGGGCTGAGAGACCGTGCTTTGTCTACTGCCCTACGAAGGGTTGAAAATGTATCTACACCGAGAAACTTCCCACCAACCTGAGGAACGAGATGGGTATCGGTAAACTGCACAACTCTCATTTGGCCCTCCCCGAAAGACAACCTACACAAATGTGCCTGAGCTGGAAAGTTAGAAAGCCACCCTCTCAAAGCTATCCTGCCTAGAAGCGATCCTAACCATAACAAGCTCGACAAATTCAGGCCTTCTCTCTAAGATCACTTTTTCAACCAGGGAGATCCTATGCTTACATTTTTCTACTCCACCCAAACTTGCTCGACCGCCATTCATATCGCCCTCGAAGAGGCGGAAATCCCCTTCCGTGGAGTGGAGGTGAGCTGGAAGCGAAAGCTAAATCTTGCTGAACTCGAAGCAGCGAGTCCTCTCGGCCAAGTGCCAGTTCTCGTGAAGGATGGCCAAGCATTGGTCCAAAGCATTGCCATTCTTGAATATGTGGCCAACCAAGCCCCGGCAAAAAACTTACTCCCAGCCGCTGGCACATGGGAGCGGTCACAGGCGATGAGTTGGCTGTCGTTTATTGGCTCGGACTTTCAAAAAAGCTTTTTGCCAATGTTTATGGCTTCACGCTGGACAACAGACACGGCAGTACAGCTAGAAGTGAAAAAAACGGTGATGGCCGGAATCGATAAACATTTGGCCTATATCAATCAATCCCTCGCCGGAAAAGACTATATCATGGGCAAACAATTCACCGTGGTCGATGCTTTTCTTTTTACCATCGTCGGTTGGTGTAAATGGTCAGAAATAAAAATTGGTAACCACCCTAACCTCGTGGCGTATTTGCAGCGCATCTATGATCGCCCCGCAGTGCAGAAGGTTCTGGCGAAGGAAGAGATGCTGGATTTTATACCGAGTTAGAGACTCCATCCCCCAAGGACCTTCCATTCTGTCGCACGGATAGGGATTCTCCTGAACGTGCTTTAGAGTTTATTCACCCCACAGGAGGGAACCATGGGAAATCAGCTGTGGATCGAGCCAGTAAATGACATCATCATCGCCCGGGTCCGAGGCGTGCCATCTAAAGCTTTGCTCAAAGAATGCCAGGAAAGAATTCTGGCCTTAGTAAAAGACACGGGCAGGAATCGAATTTTGTACGATGGATTGGAAATGGAACCGCCCCCCATTGAGGTGCCCGTCTCCCAATGGAAATTGGATAGCGACATGGGAGCGCTTCCGTTGCGCCGAGCTGTGCTGGTGCCGAATACCCGGCTTGCCTACCTGGCGCGAATCGCCTTTGGCGAAACAGATTGCCGCGTTTTTTATAACGACATGACCAGCGCAGTGAAGTGGCTTTGTGAGTAAGCCATAGGGCAGACCACCGCCTGGCCGAGACCTTCCTCGAAACGTATGGCCCGTGCTTTGCAAGTCAAGCCAGCTATCGGCTTACGTTTGCGCACCTTTCAATAACATGCTCAACAACGAGGAACTCATGGAACACACAAACCTTGCTCCGACCCACCGACACATCATCTGCTGGAAATCCAGCCTCGCCGGGCTGGCCATCGCACTCGTCGTTTTTTCCGGACTCATCGCCCTCGCGGTAGCCTTCGGGGGAATTGCCCTCTCCGACGGCACCACTTGGCAGCGCCTCAGCGTGCTCACCGCCTTATCCTTGGTATTCTCCGTATTCCTAGCCGCATTTGGCGGGGCCTACTATTCTGTACGCGTTGCCCGCATGAAGGTCGACCTAGCCGCCATGGCTCAGGGCCTGCTCGTGGGCAGTCTCTTTCTCCTGCTCGTCCTCTGCCAGGGCGTTTCTGCCGTGGGCACGATGGTGAAAGCCACCGGCGCCGTCATTGGCGGAGCCGCGGCTGGTTCGGGGGCAGCGATCACGGATCCCGCAGTGCAAGACCTGGTCGAAGATTCCGCCAGCGAACTCCGCCTAAAGGCGGAGCCCTCAGTGGTAGCCAAGGGACTTGCCTCGCGTCTCCTAAGAGGAGATACGGAAGGCGCCAAACGCTACCTCGCCTATCAGGCCTCCCTCACGCCCGAACAAGCTGACCAAAAAATGAACGAACTCAAGGCGAAAGTGGACGCAGCCCTCGTCAAAACTCGCGAGGCAACGGCTACGGCCCTGAAAGCAGCCGGCTGGACGGTCTTTCTTCTTATGGTCGTGGGCCTATTTGCCGCGGCAATTGGTGGCCTGCTTGGGGCGAAGACCAACGAGCGCTATTTTCTCGATATGTCTCATGAAGAAGTCTTGCGAGTACGCCAAGTCAGATAAATCAGATAAAGCAGCTCATAAACAATGAAAAATAAATTTGGAGACTATCTTATGAAAACCCAATGGACCCTCTTACCTCTAAAAAACGAAAACGGCCGCGCGGGCTGGATCCTACTCTGGCTCCTAGGCGTGCCGGTGCCCGTCCTGCTCGTCTTATTCGGACTTCGGGGCTGCACCTAAGTAAGGAAACTATTGCTTCACGAAATGATCAGCGCGGTGAAGGTCTCTGTGAGTAAGCTGTTCTGGCAAAAGGTCGAGTAGCAAGAGCCAGGAGACACACCCACGCGCCTCCGTGTAGCGCATCTCTTTAGAGCTTCCTAAAATACACTGAAGCATTATGTGCGTGAGCGCCGCAAACTCTTGCTCACGAACATAATGCTTAGAAAAATCCATATCTTGCCGAAAAGATCCTATGCGCTGGAGGCTCACTTTTCGCAAATTTCTATATTTCTCCTTCTCCATTGCCATCGCTTTGAGCCCGCTACCTGCCGAGGCCCGCCGCGCCCGCCCCAATCCAGCGCGGGCCAACCCGCAAGTCTCCGCAGACCTTGCCTCTTTTGAAAATATTGTGATCGACCTACGTGGCAGCCGCGGTGGAAGAGGCGATGTGGCAGCTGGATATCTCACCGCGCTCGATATGGTCAA
>JAKFYM010000299.1 GCA_021730855.1 Bdellovibrionales bacterium | reverse complement strand
TTCCAAAGCTCTCCGTCGGCAATGGCTTCGCTCTTGCGGAACTTTTCCACCAAAACGCGCTTCTCGAGCTCACGCACGAGAAAGCTTTCGCCCTCTCGTCTCTGGGTCTCGGTGCGCCAAAAACGGGAATAGTCTCGTCCAAGCTTTTGCCAAGAAGCCTTACAATTGTCGCGAGAATGGATAGCACGAACGGCCTGCGGAATCATTCCCGCCGTGGAAACTTTTCGACTACGAGCCTCGAGGTAAATCAATTCCTCTTCTATGTATTGGTCGATGAGGAGTCGACGATCCCCAGCCGCTAGAGGTTTTTCTCGCTTCAGCACCGAAGCACATTGAAGGACTTTATCTACCGCGACGAAGCGATCAAGATCGGACTGCAGGACGGCTTCACTGCCCACCTTAGCCAAGAGGGCGTCCAGTAGGGTTTCCTTACCTTCGGCGGGAGCCTGAAAAAAGAGAAGACTAAGGAAGATGACCATAGAGAATTTTGCCATGCCGGCTACGGGCGATGCAAAGGGATCGTCACCTTTTTTTCTTTCGTCACCACCGCTTCTCCCCTCACCATTTCCCTGCCATTTTGGTCATAGGCCATGAAGCGGAGCTGGTCTTCCTCTTCTAGTTCCAGGGCCACTTGCTTTCCCGATTCCCAGTCCAAACGATAAATCTCTGTTCCGTCTCGCAACACCAAGAGCACCTTGGCCTGCACACCATACCAAAACAGTTCGGATGCTTCCCCCTCGGGGAGGTCTAGTTGGATAGCCAAGGGCTCCGACGCGCCGTGTTCTGCACGCCCACAAGCGCACACCAGGGTAAAAATACAAAACCCCACCATCAATTTTTGAACCAATTTCCTGCTCATCCTTCGCTCCTTTTGTTTCTGTGTTCGACGGAAAAGCGCTAGAGCAAAAACGGAACCATTTGTTATCATCGCAGGCATATGCAAGAAGCGGAATTTCAGGACGCAGTAAAACAAAAAAGCGCTACCCTCGCCGAGATCCTCAAAGAATGCGAAAAAGTGGTGGTGGGCCAAAAAGGGATGATGGAAAAAATCCTCCTGGCCTTCCTTTGCGACGGACACATCCTGCTCGAAGGCCTCCCCGGCCTGGCCAAGACCCTCGCGGTGAAGACCTTTGCCAGCGTGATGGACCTTTCTTTTAACCGCATCCAGTTTACCCCCGACCTCCTGCCCTCCGATCTTGTGGGCAGCATGATTTACAATCAAAAGACAGGGGAGTTCTTCGCCAAGCAGGGCCCAATCTTTTCCAATATTGTCCTGGCCGATGAAATCAACCGCGCTCCGGCTAAGGTGCAATCCGCCCTGCTCGAGGCGATGGCTGAGCACCAAGTGACCTTAGGAGAAACCACCTTCCCTCTGCCCGACCCTTTCATTGTGCTCGCCACGCAGAATCCGATCGAACAAGAGGGCACCTACCAACTGCCGGAAGCCCAGCTCGATCGTTTTCTCTTTAAAGTGAAGGTGCCCTATCCCTCGCAAACCGAAGAAAAATTAATTCTGGATCGCATGAGCGCCCTCGAGCCCCCGAAGGTTTCGAAAAAAGTACTGCCACGGGCCCTACAGGAGTCAAAAGTTCTCTGCTCACGCATTTATCTCGATGAAAAGCTCAAAGACTATATCTTGAACATCGTCTTCACCTCCCGCTATCCCGAAAAAAAGGGCCTAAGTGAGCTGAAATCCTTCATCCAGGTAGGAGCGTCGCCCCGCGCGACCATCGCCCTGGCCCGCGCCTCCCGCGCTTCGGCCTTCCTTGCGGGCCGAGCCTACGTGAGCCCCGACGACGTGAAAGCAGTTTGTTACGATATCCTCCGACACCGCCTGATCCTCACCTACGAAGCAGAAGCCAACGACATCACGCCCGAGTCCGTAATTAGGAAAATCCTCGATGTGGTGGAAGTCCCCTAAAAAGTCCCAAGCAGGGAAAAAATCGCTGCAGTCCCAGGACGAAGAAATCCGTGCTTCCGGCCGTGCTCCGCTCAGTGAGGTGGCCAAACAAGTGAAGGGCGTGGAGCTCGTCACCAAACGCAAGATGTCTACGCTCCTGAGCGGCGACTACAAATCGCGCTTCAAAGGCCAGGGCATGCAGTATTCCGATTCGCGCATCTACCAATATGGGGACGACATTCGCCACATCGACTGGCGCACCTCCGCGCGTATGCAAGACACCTATATCAAGACCTTCGAAGAGGAGCGCGAGCTCAATATCCTCTTTGTGGTGGACGTGAGCGCTTCCGGGAGATTCGGCAGCACCGGCCGCTCCAAGCGCGAAGCCATGGCAATTGCTCTGGCCTGTATGGGCTTCTCCGCGATTTCCAACAATGACCGGGTGGGACTGCTGCTTTTCAGCGATGTGGTGGAGCGTTTTGTGCCGCCCAAAAAAGGCCGCAAACATATCCTGCGCGTGATCGATGAAATCCTCACCTTCGAGCCTGCCTCTCCGCGCTCGAACATGAATGCCGCCCTCGACTTCCTCGCCTCGATGCTCAAGCAAGGAAGCGTGATCGTGCTCTCTAGCGATTTTTTCACCTCCTTTGACAAGCGCAAGGTGGAGATCCTCGCCCGCAAGCATGACTTGATTTGCCTGCGCGCCCTGGATCCCCGCGACTGCGAGCTACCGAATGTGGGCCTGCTCCAAGTGGAGGATCCAGAAACCGGGGAATCAGCGCTGCTCGCCACCTCCTCTGCGAGCGTGCGCAAAGAATACGCCCGCTCGCAGAATGCCTTTCGGGAAAAAGCCAACCAGATCCTGCGCAAAAGCGGAGCCTCGCTGCTGGATCTCCCCACCCAGGCGGAGGCGGCGAAGGTGCTGCACCAATTCTTTCGCTCGCGCGGGGGAAAGAGACGATGACGATCGCGATCCTCGCTCTTGACCGCCCGGCGAATGCCCTCAAGGTGGGCGATCTCGTGCCGCTCGAGATCACGCTGGACGAAAAAATCGGCAGCCCTGGAGACAAATGGATCCTAGTGAGCACGGACACCCAAGGGTGGATGCCCTCGGGAACATTTACCATTGCCCTAGATTCGCTGGAGCTCTTGCCCGGGGATGGAAATATCACCCAGCTCAAACTGGAGGCCACCCTCCACGAAGGAGGATCCCTGCATGCTGGGCCTTTTTCGATCCGGCACGAAACAAGCGGCCAAGAATTTGTGATCCCCCAAACGCAGCTCGGGGAAACCGAAGTGCAGGCGGTGCAGTCTGATCCCGCCGCTCCCTGGACCCTACCGGCCGTGGCTTTCGGCGGCTGGAACGTATTGCTGTTGGTGCTGCTCGGCCTCGTGTTGGCCGGCCTGTTTGGCTTACTAGGAAGATTCATCTGGAGAAAGTACCGTGCCCGTGCGGAAAGAAAACGCACGCACAAATACGTGGCCCTGCAGGCTCTGCGTGCTTTGCAAAAATTCGCCCGCGCCAAGAAGCCGCCGGAGCAAGAGGAGTGGAAAAAATTCTCTTTTGAGCTCGCAAGCATTTTGCGCAAATTTTCCGACCAAAACTTTCATTTTGATTCGAGTGATATGACCGACCGGGAGTATTTGTCGGAGCTGCGCCTTCGCCTAAGTGCCAAAGATCAGGTGGATACCGTGGCCGCCATTCTGGCCAAGATCGATGAAGTGCGCTACGGAAAGAAGACCCTCGACCTAACCGTGGTGCCCGGCCTATTGCTCGACGCCCAGAAATTTGTGGAAACCACCTATAAGGGACCCGAAGAGGAGGGGGCGAAGTGACGCTCAAATACCCTTTCTTTTTATTGCTCTTCCTTCCGGCTCTTTTTTTCTTGCTGCTCTCACTGCGGACGCGCGCGAAACCAAAAGTCCTCTGGTTTCCCGTGAGCCAACGCAACTGGAAGCTAGGCACGCACAATCTTTGGCCTATCTGGATTCCTTTCCTACTTAAAGCCATCGCTTTTGCGGCACTCGCCTTGGTGTTGGCCCGACCCCAATCGTCCTCCTCGCAAACTAGGCGCCTCGCCGAAGGCATCGACGTGATGATCGCTCTCGATGTGTCCCAAAGCATGCAAATCGAGGACGTGAGCGAGCTAGATAAAAATCGCCTGGACGTGGCCAAGGAGACAGTAAAAAAATTCATCGCTGGCCGCACCGACGATCGCATCGGGTTCCTGGCGTTTTCCGGTGAAGGCATCACGCTTTGCCCGCCCACCCTCGACTATGAGTTCCTCCTGAGCTCGGTAGACCTTGCGCGCATGAACCAACTCAGGGACGGCACCGCCATTGGCGATGCGATTGCCACCGCCGTGAATCGCCTCAAGGAAAGCCAAGCAAAAACCAGGATCATCATCCTCGTGACCGACGGGGACAATAATATGGGCGCGATCGCGCCGCTCACGGCGGGCGATATCGCGGCCGGTTATGGCATTAAGGTCTACGCCATTGCTTTGGGCACAGAAGGAATCGTGAATGTGCCCGATATGGTGAATGTGTTCGGAGTCACCCGTAAGGTCTACCGGCAGACCACGAGCAGCATCAATCCCACTCTCCTGATGAAAATCTCTGAAGAGACGGGCGGGAAATTCTTTCGCGCCACCGACGACGACTCGCTCGAGCGGGTGTTCTCAGAAATCGATAAGCTCGAACGTAATAAGGTGGAAACTAAGGACAGAGTGCTCTGGAATGAGCACTACCAACCCTTTCTGTGGCTGGCGCTTTTGTTCCTCTTGCTGGATTTAATTTTGAGTAGAACCATTTTCCGGGTGTTGCCAGATTAATATGCACGATTTTCGTTTTGCCCAAGCCGAATACCTCTTGCTCCTCCTGGCACTGCCGGCGCTGGCCTTGCTATTGCGCCGCTTTCGCCGAGGCGCCATGGCAAAGCTCCGCCTCCTCATGGCGGAAGAAAACCTGCGCAAACTTTTACAAACCCGCAAAGGCTTGAAGGAGAAAGGCCGACAGGGGGCCTTCTGGAGCGCCCTGCTGTGTTTGGTGCTCGCGCTCGCGCGCCCGCAAGCGAATCCCCAAATCGAAACCCTGACGGGTGCCTCGATGGATATCTATGTGCTCCTGGATGTTTCCAAGAGCATGGACGCCGAAGACATCCCCCCTAGCCGCTTGAAAAAAGCCAAGCGCACCGTGCAATACCTAACGGAGCTGCTCTCCGGCGATCGCCTCGGGGTGATTGCTTTTGCCGGCTCTTCTGTGCTCTTGAGCCCGCTCACGGCCGACTATGAAATCGTAAAAACCCTTTTGCAGAACGTGGACACCTCCACCATCTCCGGCCAGGGCACGAACCTGCTGGGCGCCCTGCAGGTGGCGAAGGAAGCCATGGCCAGGGGCGCAGAGAGCGTGGGCGAGGAAAATCGCTCGAATGTGTTCCTGATCCTGAGCGATGGCGAAGACCAAGAGAATCCTGATCTCGAGATCGTGGAAGAAATCCGTGAGCAGGGCGGAATTATCTTTTCGATCGCGATCGGCACCGAGAAAGGAGCTCTCCTGCCCGTGCGCAATGAAAAGGGGGAGCTGCTGGCGCATAAGCGCGACCGCGCGGGAAATCCCGTGCTGAGCAAGGTGAACCCCAAGCTCCTGCAAGAGGTGGCCGAACGCGGGGGCGGGCAGTTCTATTTCGCCACCACCGATGAGGGCGAAGTGCGGGATATTCTGGCACGCCTCCAAGATAGACAGCGCTCTAGCGCGGCCCTGGTGAAAGCCACCGTCTACGAAGAGCTCTTCCTGCCTTTTGTGCTCGTGGCCTTCCTCCTGCTTTTGTTCTGTTTCTCTCCACTCGGGCGCTTCACTCCTAAGAAAAAAGCCGCTTCCCTGCTCGCCTTGCTTTTGTCCCTTCCCGCCCAAGCCTCGCCCTTGGAGATTTTCTGGGATGCCCAACGCAAGGCTGCCGAAACCAGCCATGAGCTTGCCTTGCAAGGAAAACCCGCGGAAGCCGCCGATCGCTTGAAAGAATTGCTCGCCGAGAATCCCGACTCTCCGGAGCTGAACTACAATATCGGCACCTATTTGATCGAAGACAAAAAATACGAACCTGGCCGTGAACAGCTGGCTCGTCTGCTAGACAAAAACAATCCGCAGCGCCCACTTGCCCTACACAATGTGGCGGGCTCCTACGCCCTCGAAGGGAAAAAAGCCGAAGCCCGTGCGAATTACTCTTCCGTGATCCGCGAACTAGGGAAAAAAACCTCTCTCTCCGAAAGCGAGCAGCAGGTGCTGGAAAGCGCCAGAAAAAATCTGGCGCGATTGGCCGATCCGAAACAGGATCCTCAGAACCAGCAAAACCAGGAAGAGAAAAAAGAAGAGGGCGATCAGCAGGGCAAGGATGGCAAGCCCAAAGAGTCCGATAAGTCAGAAGATGGCAAAGACCAGAAGGATGGAAAATCCGGAGACGAGAAAAAAGACCAAGAGGGCGAAAAACCGGAAGACAAAGAAAACAAAGAGGACCAAAAAGAGGGTAAGGACCAGGAAGGGAAAGACGGCAAAAAGGAAGAAGAAGAAAAGCAGAAGCTACCGCCCAAACGCGGCAAACAGCCCTTCAAGGAACGCGACAATTTGAGCGAGGGGGACGCCAAACAGATATTGGAAACTTTGAAACAAAGAGAAGGTGTCCTACAAAAGAAGTTCTTACAAAAACAGGGCGCTGCGGGCAGTGAGGAGAATGAACATGATAAAGATTGGTAGCCTCCTGGCATTTTTCCTTTTCTCCCTGGCCCATGCGGAGGACACGCCCAAAGTTAATGTGGTGACCACCCCCAATCCGCTTTCGGAAAACGACAGCCTGCAACTGCGCATCGAAGTGATAACCGTCCAGAACCAGCCTGTCTTCCAACCTACCTTTGACGCTCCCGATTTTACCCAGGTAGGCAGCAGCCCCAACTATAGCGGCCGCCCCATGGTGGTGCTGGATTCCTCCGGCAAGCAGGTGATGAGCAAGAGCACCGCCTTTACTTTCGTGCTGATGCCGAAAAAAGCCGGAGCCCTTCCGATTCGCGACATCCAAGTGAAGGTGGGAAACCAGACCCTCAAATCCGAGAACCTGACTGTAAAAGTACTACCCGACAATAGCCCCGTTCCGCCGGCTAACTTTCCCGAACCTGAGGAAGAGGACCCCAATCCCGCCGCGCCCAACTATGCCCTCAGCTCTCCCACTCGCCCCAACGCCAACAATCTGCCCTCCCGTTTCAATAGCGACTTCACCGTCTTTGCCAACCTGAGCAAACAAAAAGTGTATGTGGGCGAGGCCATCCTCGTGGAATATTTTATGTACGACTATGGGGACGTGCGCACCGTGGAAGTGCAGAAGTGGCCCACCTTCAATGGATTCTGGAAGGAAGACATGGAGCTCGCCACTCGGTTCGAGCCCGAGGAAGTGTATGTGGGCCGGGAGCTCATGCGCCGGTTTTTTATCGGCCGCTTTGCCCTCTACCCGCTGAAGCCCGGCAAGATCCCCGTGGACAAACTCGTGGTACGAGGAAAATACGTGTCCTCCAACGCCACCAATCCCTTTTTCCAATCCTTCGACCTGCGCACCGGCCAGCATGCCAGCCAGGACGTGACGGTGGAAGTGCTGCCGCTGCCAGAAGCGGGAAGACCCGCCAACTATAGCGGGGCCGTGGGAAACTTTCAGCTCAAGCTCGAGGCCGACAAAACCAAGGTGCCACAGAATACCCCCGTCACCTTTTCGCTCACGCT
>JAKFYM010000427.1 GCA_021730855.1 Bdellovibrionales bacterium | reverse complement strand
CTTTTGTGTTTTCTTTTGCTCAGGCAGCTTCTCTTCCTGCCCCATTGAACCCAGATCCACGAATCACCGCCGGCGCCCTTTGTTCAACCAACAATTCAGATTTTGCGGAGTATAGGTACTCGGAAAGAATTCCCTATTGCAAACGAAATGTATCCTCTACTTTGAAACGAAAAATCTATGCTAATTATGGAATTCCAGCCCACTGCCAAAGTGAATACACCATTGATCACTTTTATCCGCTCTCCCTCGGCGGCAACAACAACCCCAAAAATCTCTGGCCCGAACATAAGGCCATCAAAAACATACGCCACTCCTTAGAGCTAGACCTCTATGAAGATTTGCGTGACGGTCGGATTGGGCAGGCGCGTGCGCTCGCCCTGATCCAAGAAGCGAAACTGCATCCCGATGCCAATGAAATCCCCCAAGACGACTATTGCGATCGCATCGCTCCGGATCATCTGCGCCCTTAGCTAGCGCCTCCCTTCCTAACGCCAGGCATCAGTCCGTCCTTACAAACTTTCATCTCCTTACTCGCCAGAACCCCCATTTTTCTGTATACAACAGGCGACCCTAATCCATTCCTCTTCACCAAGGAGCGTCTATGAAAACTTTATTTCTTACTTTGGCTCTCGCTTCCCCTTCGGCCTTCGCCGATATCATCACCTGCAAACAAACCGAACCGTTCATCACGCAGGTTTATAATACCGACCTAGGTAAAGTAACGATCACCAGTCCCACAGAAAGAATGCGCATAGAAAAAAACCTGAAGTTCGTCATCAAAGGAACGGGCTCCTTTGAAATCCGTCGTGCGCGCACCAACGAAGTGCTCGCCCGCTTGGAGCTGAATCACAATGGATCCGACGGCATGAGCGACACCACCTATCCCTATGATGCTGGCCAAGGCATCAATGGCCCGATTGGTTGCTACTCCTCGGAGCTGCCCGCCATTCCCCGCGACCCACAATAGGACAGTAAAGGCGCGCAGTGATTCAGGTAGAAAACCTAAAAAAATCTTTTCGCGTGCACCAAAAAGAGGCCGGACTGAAGGGATCCCTTCGCGGCCTCTTTCATCGTAAATGGGAAGAGAAGCAGGCCCTCAAGGGCGTTTCCCTAAAAGTGTCTGCCGGAGAAATCGTGGGCCTGATCGGCTCCAATGGTGCCGGAAAAACCACTCTAGTGAAACTGCTCGCGGGCATCATCCATCCCAGCTCCGGCCAGGCCGCCGTGCTCGGGCACACTCCCTGGAAGCGCGACAATCAATTCCGTTCCCAGATCGCCCTGATCATGGGCCAAAAAGCCCAGCTGTGGTGGGATCTTCCCGCCGCCGATTGTTTTCTCTTGCTGCAGGAAATCTACCGAATCCCCAAAGCTGTTTTCGAAAAAAACCTCGACCGCCTCACCCAAGCCCTCGACGTGAGCAAGCAACTCAACACCCCGATCCGACGCCTGAGCCTCGGGGAGCGCATGAAAATGGAATTGATTGCGGCCTTGCTGCACCAACCAAAAGTTGTTTTCTTAGATGAGCCCACCATCGGCCTCGATCTCAATGCGCAAAAGTCTATCCGAGAATTCATCCTCCAATACCGTAAGGAACACCAACCGGCCATGATCGTGACCTCGCACTATATGGAAGATATCCAGCAACTCTGCGAGCGCGTGGTGATCATTCGCGAAGGGCTTTTTGTTTATGATGGACCGCTAAAAAACATCCTACAAAAATATGCCGGACACAAAATGATCACGGCCCAGCTCACGGAATCCAGCCAGGGCACGCTCGCCCCCGAACTAGGGGAGATCGTACGCACCGAAGGCCTCGTGGCCAAGTTCAAGGTGACGCGCGAGAATGTGCCCAAGGCCGCCGCGGCCATCTTGCAGCAATTTCCCGTGGCCGATATCAGCATCGAGGAAGAAGATATTTCCGCCATCATCGCCCGCCTTCTGCACGAGAAACAGCCATGACTGCCCACTTGCCCGCAAGCTGGGCCTGGGTGCCCCATGTTTTTGCCATCGAGCTAAAAAAAGCCCTGAGCTACCGCATGGCCTTTTGGATACAATTTCTCGTGGGCACGGCCACGGAGATCGGCGTGGCCTATTTTCTCTGGAAAGCTATCTTTTCAGTGCGCGGGGAGGAAACCCTAGCAGGCTTCACTTTTTCCGGCATCCTCTACTACACTCTCTTCGCCTCATTTGCGCTCAAGATCGCGCGCGGAAGCGAAGAGGGCTACTTAGCGAGAGATATCTACGACGGCGGGCTCACGCGCTACCTTGTGTATCCCCTGCCATTGGCCGCGTTCAAATACGTGACCCACCTCACCCAGCAAATGCTGGTCTCCTTGCAGCTCCTGCTCGCGTTCTTGCTCTTGCAACTTTTTTTGCCCCTGCCCTCCGATCACAGGGTGAGCGTCTCTACGGTGATCGCGGGCACCCTCACCTGCTTCCTCGCCGGCTACTTGCACTTCCTCCTCACCTGCTGCCTCGAGATGGTGGCCTTTTGGCAAGATGTGATTTGGAACCTCTTGGCTATGCTTCGTTTTGCCATGGGCCTGCTCGGAGGCGTGATGATCCCGCTCGCTTTTTTTCCGGAATGGGGCCAGCGCCTAGTGACACTCACGCCCTTTCCCTCCATCGTCACCTTCCCCGCCAAAACTTTCCTCGGCCAGGTGAGCCTCCAGGAATGGGGGAACCATGCGGGAATTTTGGTTTGTTGGTCGGTGATCTTTACCTTCGTGGCGATGTGGATTTGGAATCGAGGCACCAAACAGTATAGCGGGGTGGGGATTTAGGGATGAGCACACTTCTGCGCTATTGCCGCCTCTTTGGATATTTCGTGGCCTTCTCGTTTTCGCGTTCCTTTGAGTTCCGTTTTGACTTCTACGTCCGCATCGTCATGGATGTGGTGTACTACACCGTGGCAATTGCCTTTTTTAAAATACTTTATCTCCACACCCCCACCATCGGCGGCTGGACGGAATCGCAGACCCTTATCTTTGTGGCGGCCTACTGCATGGTCGACGCGATCAATATGACTCTTTTTTCTAACAATATGTGGCAGCTGCCGATGCTGATCAATCGTGGCGACCTCGACTACTACCTGATCCGCCCCGTGTCTTCCCTCTTTTTTCTCAGCCTACGCGATTTCGCCGCGAACTCCTTTGTGAATCTGATCATCACCATCGGCATCATGACCTGGGCCCTTCATCAGTATCCCGGCAACTTTTCTCTCCTTCAACTCGCGCTTTTTTTCGCGCTCCTGCTAAATGGCAATTTGATTTTCTACTGTCTGAACCTTCTCTTCAATCTCCCCACCTTTTTCCTGCACTCGCCCCAGGGTTTCAGTCATATGGTTTGGAGCCTCAATAAATTTGGCGAACGTCCGGACCGTATTTTCCAGGGCCTCACGCGCAAGATCCTCACCAGCATCTTGCCCTTTCTTCTGATTGCTTCTTTTCCCACCCGCCTGCTCCTAGAAGAGTTCGACTGGCAAATCCTTGTCCACACTCTGGTAGTTTCCGTGCTGCTCTTTTGTTTCCTGCTCTGGGCCTGGCATAAGGCTCTACGCACCTATTCCTCGGCCTCGTCTTAACGTAGAAAATCTCCATAAAGCATTTCGTGACCGTCCCTTTTTTCCACAGCAAAGCGCGGCAAAACGCCCATTGCTGCGAAAAATCGTTGGTCTTATCTTTGCAGCCTTTTAGCCTGGTGAGACGAATGAAAAAACAGGATGAATCCCTTTGCAGCTCCGGCGTGCCCGGCCTCGATGAAGTGCTCAGTGGCGGCCTACCGAAGAACCGAGTCTATCTTCTCCAGGGCCAGCCCGGCACGGGCAAGACCACAATGGCCCTACAATTTCTCTTAGAAGGGGCCCGCAAAAAAGAAAAGGGCCTATACATCTCCTTCTCCGAAAGCAAAGAAGAACTATTGGCGGTGGCCGATTCCCATGGCTGGGATTTGAAAGACATCTGCTTGCTCGAGCTCTCTCCGATCCAAGACCAGCTGCGGCCGGAAGCCCAGAACACTGTTTTTCATCCCGCCGAAGTGGAGATGAACCAAGTCACCGATTTGATTTTCCGTGAGGTCGAAAAAGAGGGTCCCCTGCGCGTGGTCTTCGACTCTGTTTCAGAGATGCGCATGCTGGCCGAAACGGCGTTGCGCTACCGACGGCAGATGCTTTCCTTGAAACAATATTTTTCGGGAAAAAACTGCACCGTGCTCCTGCTAGACGACCTCACCACCTCGCCCACCGATCTACAGGTGCAAAGCATTGTGCATGGTGTGCTGCATTTGCAAAGGCTCCATCCGGAATTCGGCGACGAGCGACGCCGCATGAACATCGTAAAACTCCGCGGAGTGGCCTTTGTGGGTGGGCATCATGACTATGTGTTGCGCCGAGGGGGCATGAAAGTGTTTCCGCGAATGATCGCCGCCGAGCATACGGATTGTCCCGAGCACCGCCTGATTTCCAGCGGCATTCCCGAATTTGATAAACTACTTGGAGGCGGCCTCGATTCTGGCACCAGCAATCTATTTCTTGGGCCAGCCGGCACCGGGAAATCCACGCTCGCAATTCAGTTCGCTGCCGCGGCCGCGGCCCGTGGCGACAAAGCAATCATTTTTGCTTTTGAAGAAAGTGTGAACACTCTTTTTATCCGCTCCTCCGCCATTGGCATTCATTTGCAGCCATATATCGACAGCGGCCTTTTAGAAATCCAAAAGGTAGATCCCGCCCAAATCTCTCCCGGAGAATTTGTGGATTCGATTCGCCATCGCGTCCTCCACTGCAACTTAAAAGTGGTGGTGATCGACAGCCTAAATGGCTACCTACACGCCATGCCCCAGGAAGATTTCCTCACCCTGCAGCTCCACGAGCTGCTGGCTTTCCTTGGGCATAGAGGCGTGGCCACCCTGATGGTGCTCGCGCAAAAAGGAATGATGGGGATGATGAGCACTCCCGTAGACCTCACCTACCTAGCCGACACGGTGATCATCACCCGCTATTTCGAGGTGCTAGGCAAGGTGAAAAAAGCTGTCTCCGTTTTGAAAAAAAGAGGAGGCGCGCACGAAACCACCATTCGTGAGTTCAGCATCACCAGCCAAGGCATACGCGTAGGCCCCTCTCTGCAAAAATTCCAGGGCGTGCTAACGGGAGTGCCAAACTTTCAGGGCGATGTGCAGTCCATTTTACGAGAGGATGAAGCCCAACTTGGACACTAAGCAGAACATGGAAATTCTCGTCCTAGCCCCTACGGGCCAGGACGCGACCTTGCTCACCAGCGCCTTGGGGCGCGAGGGCTTGGATTGCCGTGCCTTCGCTAGTGCCGAAGCTCTGTGTGCCTACGCCCGCCAGGGAGCGGGCGCGCTCCTGATGGCGGAAGAAGCACTTTCCCCAGCAGCAATTGCCCAAGTGAACGAAATCTTGCGCACCCAGGAGCCGTGGTCGGATCTTCCCCTCATCGTGATGACAAGCTCCGGAGAATCCACGCTCTCCAGCCTACGCATTTTCCGCGCCTTCTCTCCCGCGGGGAACATTAGCCTGCTCGAGCGGCCATTTCGGCAGATCACCTTAGTCAGCGCCCTGCAGGTGGCCCTCCGCGCTCGCCGCCGCCAATACCAGGTGCAAGAACTGTTGGAATCGCAGGTGCGGGCCACCAATATCCGCGATGAATTCATCTCGGTGGCCAGCCACGAACTAAAGACCCCGCTCACGGCCCTAAAGCTGCAGAGCCAGGTGACCAAGCGTTACGCCCAAAATGATCCCAACTCTCTCACGAAAGAACGAGTGACCAAGCTCATTGACATGACTTGTAGCCAAGTGGACCGCCTGAGCCGCCTGGTGGAAGACATGCTGGATGTCTCGCGCATTAGCTCAGGAAAACTGGCCCTGCGAAAAGAAGATTTCGACCTCGCCACTTTGGTGGAAGAAGTGGTGGATCGCTTTCAGCCCCAGCTCGAAGCAGTGCACTGCCAGGTGAACATCATTCGAGAAAGCGATGTGAGCGGGGAATGGGATCGCTACCGTATCGAACAGGTGATCAGCAACCTACTCACCAATGCCATGCGCTACGCACAGGGAAAGCCGATCCACATCCGAGTGTCCCAAACGGGAGAAACAGCCTGCCTAGAAATTCGCGACGAAGGCAGCGGCATCGCGGCCCAAGACCAAGAGCGCATCTTTCAGCGCTTTGAGCGGGCCGTGGTTTCCCACAACATTAGCGGCCTCGGCCTGGGCCTCTTTATTTGCCGACAGATCGTGGAATCCCATGGCGGAAAGATCCAACTGCAAAGCACTCTGGGCGAGGGCTCCAGCTTCCAAGTGCTGCTGCCTATTGGGTCGGCCCAAGCTCCCGAAGTGGCGCCTTCTCTTTCGGCTTCGGTAGGATAAAAAAAGCAGGCTCTCTAGCGCCTGCTTCACTGACTGCGGGCCGGATTAGTAGCGGGGAACAAAGCGCTTGGTAAAATGCGTTCCATCTGCAGCACAGGTGTAGTACATCGTGCCAATCCAACGACCATTGTAATAATCGCCAGTATCGTTGTTATAAAGACGTTCATAAACCGCTTCGTGCCTAGTGCGGCCAGGGGTGCAATAGCGCGGACCACGCCCCGACAAAAAACCTTCTCCCGACCACTCCGCTTGGGCCGAAACAGCCCCCGCACCTACCAACAAAGACATAAGCAAAATAGTTTTCATTTTCTTCCCTCTAAAAAACTCGAATATTTTCGAGCCCAAAGCTATTTTTACCAACGCTAAACAACGAGGCAAGAAATGAGGGGCTTTGTCGGGACATGTCAGGCCGGGTAATGCCTGAGAGCTGCCAATTTGCCCGCCAGTGGATTCTAAAAATCACGCACGCTTGGGAGAGCCGAGACTTGTAGATCCCAGGAGTCTGAGATCCAGGTTCTATAGAAAATGTTTTTTATTTATAATGGAATCAAAAAAATTGGCTGGGGCGCTAGGATTCGAACCTAGGAATGACGGAATCAAAATCCGTTAACTTACCGCTTGTCGACGCCCCAACCGGAGGTCCCATTTATGCCATATGCCGCCAACAATGCAAGTCTGGAAAAGGAAAAGAGAAAATGCGGGATATTGCGAGAGTTTTTTCAAAATGACTCGTCGCAATATCCGCCCTTTTTTAGCGCACTCGGCTTAGCCAACCAGTCACAGACCTGCGACGCCCTTTAAATTCCGCCTCTTCGCTAAACTGCAACCGATCCCCACTGCGCGCCCAAGAAAGAGTCACTCGCTTAGCCAGGAAGGGATAAATCTCGTCGACAGTTTCGGCGTCAAGGTCGATGCGAGCAGAGCCACTGCTGCTAGCAGTACCGATGATGCGTCCGTTGCGCCAAACACTGGAACCATCCAGTTCAAAGCCACCCGGCCGCCAGCGCGAAGCCTGGTCTCCACAATCACTCGCCAGCGTATGCAGAATGATCTCTTCCGTAGAGTGAGTGATCTCCACCTCCATTTCACAGGCCACAGGAATATGGAGCTCGTCTTGGTAGATCGCGGCTCCTCGCCAAAGGCCGGAATCCTGATACACTCGGCAGCCACTGAGGACGGTCAGCAGGAGGGCCCCCATACCTAGACTCAAAATACGCGGAATTTTTTTCATAAATGTTTCCTCTCTTCTCTTATTTGTCGCCCAATGGGCAGCAGGAGACGAGAGAAAGAGCGCCGATGCGAAGGCGGTTGCCGCTTTCAACGCACGCCACGTGCGTGAAGGAGCATAAGAACAGCGGAAGGCGCAAGCGCCTTCCGCTGGGGGGAGTGCGCTCTTACG
>JAKFYM010000312.1 GCA_021730855.1 Bdellovibrionales bacterium | reverse complement strand
TTGCAATGGACGCGCAGGGGAATGTCGATGGCGCAGCTATTGGCAAACCACTGCGTATAGACCTCGGGATAGGTGTCTCGCGGGGCTTCTTCGCGGTAAAATCCGCCCCCATCCGAGCCATAGTAGTCAATGCCCGACATCATCACGTGCATCTGGGCCTGAAAATGAGCTTCAAGGCTCTCGAGCTTAGCCGCGATGTCTCCGGACCAGAGGGCCACGCCAAAGCGCTGGATGCCCGGGGCGCCGGAACGAGAGAGGATGAAGGGACGGCGCCTATTACGGTGGCGTTTGTAGGATTCGGAGATGCTCTGGCACCAATAAAAATTGTAGAGGTTATGGATATCCTCATGGTTGCCCGCGTAGTAGGACGCGCTGGGATCAAAAATTTCCGGCTCGCCGAGGTCGGTCCAGTGGCCGAGCACGCCATCGTCCACAAGAGGGGCGCGCTTCCAGTTGTGCCAATGTTTTGCGCCCTCGGGCTGGGTCCAGTCGATCATCCCGCCCAGGCCCCACCAAGGGGTCTCCTGTAGATAGGCGGGGGAGCCTCCCTCGCGGTTGCGCACGAGAAATCCGCGTTCGGCGAGTTTCGCATGCTCGGGCAGGGCGGCGGCAATATAGGATTCCTCGATGGGGATCACGCCCACGCCCCTGCGCCTTAGCTCCGCAATTTTTTCTTTGGCGTTGGGGAAATTCTTTTTGTCCCAGGCCAAGGAGCCCATCTGGCTGTGGGGGGAGTTCTCGGTGATCCCTCCGAACCACTGTAGGTCGAGGTAGGCTCCGTCTAGTGGGAATTTATTTTCTTCCAGGGTGCGGATTTTTTCTTCCAACTGGCTCCAGTTTTCATAGCCCCATTCGGAAATCCAAAATCCGAACATTTTTCGGGGCGGAACCGGGGCGCGGCCCGTGAGCGAAAGGTATTTTTTTCGTAGATCAGCCAGGCTATTGCCGGAGAACACATAGATGGGCAGACGTTCGGCCTTGGTCTCCACCACCCACATATCCTTTTCGCGCAAATCCCAGCGCTGGGCCCGTGGCTGGTCAAGGAAGATCGCAAAGCAGGATTCCTGAGTGCGCACATAGAGCACGGGGAGCTGGGTATTGCCGTTGCTTCCGCCTTGGAAAATATTCAGGCTGTTGCCATATTTATTGCCGGGGCTACGTTGGCGCCCCAACCAATCGCCATGCGGACCACCTAGGAATTCTTGGCCAAGGCCATAGGCATTTTCCGGCTGGTGGGGATGGATGCGCAAAAAAGGGGGCTTCCACTCTAGCGTGGCGAGCGGCACATTTTTGCGGCGGCAATGGAGGGAGACTTTCCCCCCTGTACAGGAGACTTCTATGTCGGAACTGCGAACGGATGCAGAGGTGGGCCCATCCTTTTCCCAACTCCAATGCAGGATGCCTTCGTGAATGGCCTTGAATTCCATATTCACCCCTGTCTTCCGTTGAGGGAAGACGCTTTCCATGGGCGCTTGCCGTTTTTTAACCGTAACCTCGGACGCTCTTCCTTATTTGGGTAAGGAAAAAGCCGCGACCAACTTTCCGGACTGTGCCGTGGGGAGAATCACTTCCACCTTTTCCACTTTGGCGAGGAGATCCGGGCTGAATTTCCGGGAAATTTCGCCAGAGGTGGTTTTGTCGACAATCACTTCCGCTTTCGGCAGGTTTTTGCCTAAGAGAATCCATTTCATGTCTTGGCCCGCGGGAAGCTCTAGTTTTTTTTGTTCTTTGTCCCAAAAGTGCAGCACCAGGGTGTCTTTGTTCCGCGACCACTCCAGCACGGCCTGGGTCTGGGCTTTGTCACCCAAATCGGCCTCGGCTGCGGAAACAAGCGCGGTTAGCTTACCGCCATTGGGTCCTTTGCCCGTGATCGTGACGCCGTGGCCACTTTCATGGGCTTGGCCCATGGACACAAAAAATAGTGCGAGAAGAATTTTCATCTAAGCCTCTTTAGTTTACGCGATAGTCGTTGATGATCTGCCGCATGGCCTGTTGGGCATCGGCCCGAACCTTAGGATTAGAAATGTCCTGAGTGCGGAATTTTTCTTCGAGGTCAAACATGCGCGCGAAGCGAGGCGGCTGAGCCACCTTCTCTTGGAAAGCCGTTTGTCCGTTGAGCACGGAGTCCCAGGTTTCGCGCAAGAGGCTCCAGAAGGCTTTGCGTGGTTTGACAAATTCCTTGGCCATGGCGCATTCGCTTTCGGGGATACGCACATACCAATCCTTGCCAATTTCCTTGGCGAGGGGTTGGCGTCCCTTTTCCTCGTGCACGGTTTTTACATTGTCTTGGCGCTCAAGCCAGCTATCGCCATAGACGATCACGCGGGTGGTGCGTTGGAGGGTGTTGTAGTCCTTGCGGCCCATATCGCGGCTTTCCCGTCCGGGAATTGGAGCATAAGCATCACAGCTCCACTCGGGATACACTGTGTCCTGCCGCCACTTGCCCGCGCACTGGTAACGAAGGCCATCGTCCAGATTGGTGATCCGACGGGTCCAGAGCGGATCCTCGCTCTTGAGGTTCTTTACTGTCCACTTTGTGGGAGCGGTGAACTCGTATAAAAAAGGAGCGTCGTATTCCCAGTCTTCCGCCTGGTGCTTGAGCTCAGAGTCGGGAAGCAATTTGCCCTCGAGGTCGGTGGCAAAAAGCACGTGCTGCAGGCGTATGCGATTGGTGGAGATTTGCTCCGCGTAGATCCACTCCTTCACTGCCTTGCTGCGATTCACGTCGTAGACGCGGTTGTCTTTTTTGTAGTTTGGTTTGAGTGGATCTGTTTCGGTATAATTGTAGTCTACGAAATAACAACCGGTCAGGCTTTCGACGGCCTTTTTCCCCAAATCATATTGGGAGACCTTGGATTCCGGCGTGGATGGCGACTGGTGCGCACAAGAACAGAAAAAAACGAATGCTAACGTGAACTGAATTATCCTCTTCATTTGTCCCCCTTATTTCTTATTGATTAAAACAAAAACGAAAGCGAAGCACGAATATCTCTGCCGCGCTCAAAAATAGCCGCTCCGTGTTGTCGATAGGTTTTGTTCCACGCATTGTTCACCCGGAGGTGAGCTCCCACGGATTTGTTTACCCAGCTTCCATAAATGTCTTCGGTGACGAAGGAATCCGTAGGAGTGCCCCCGGTGGGAACTACTGTCTGGGCTTCGGAAAAACGCGTGGCCACACCAATAGTTAGCTCTTCCACTGGATAGACTTCGACCTTTCCTGTCCATTGGTCCGGAGAAGTGTCTTCGAGAGGTTCGCGAGTGAGACGATCCTGGCTACGCACCTGGCTATAGGCCGCGCTCACGCCCAGGTAGGGATTTTGGTAGGAGGCAGAGAGCTCATAGCCTCGCAGCCGTACGCTTTCCAGGTTCGCGAACTGGGTGGTGGTGGCGAACACCTGACGCTGGACGAAATCCTCGGCCCTTGTTTCAAAATAGGTTCCGTTCCCCGCTAGCGCATGGTCGCCGGTGAGCAGGAAATGATTTTTGAAGCCAATCTCTTTGGTGTTGGCGCGTTCGGGCCGCAATCCAGGGTTGGGCACAAAAAAGTTTCCGGGAAAATGCATGTCGGTATTGTACAGATCTTGGAGGCGCGGGGCACTGAAGGCCTCGCCCCAGCTCACGTAAAATAAATTCTTGGGAATGTACTCATAGCTTGCGTTGGCCTTGAAGGAGGTTTTGTTTCCTTTGTTTATGGTCACGCCAAGGTTTTTGTCTTTAGATCGATAATTATCATGGCGTACTACTGGAGTGATTTTGAGTTTCCCCCAGAAGAGAAAATCTGGTTGCAAATACAGCCCAAATTGCCGGGTCGACCCGTCGGGGAAAGAGGTGAGGGGAGTGGAGTTGCGGCGACCCACGTTTTGGTCCTCGAAGGCTTCGGCGCCGAGCGTGAGCACGGAGCGGAAATTGTCCTTCGTATAGACGGTAAAATTATTCCAGGCGTCGATCCCGTAGGTCTCTACTTCATGTAAATCCAGGCGATGGTCGGTGAGCCGTGATTTTCGCACCAAAGTGCGTCTGTAGAAAGACTTGGCGTGCAGGTCGAATTTTTCCCCTTCCAGTCGATAGTCCCCCACCACATCTTGTTTCTTCATGTGGAAGTCTGCCAGGAAATTGGCCCGGCTCTCTTCCGTATTAGGATTGAGCGGCAGGGTGGTGCGGTCCTGAAAGGAATTGAGTTTCACGGTAATCGAATGTTTTTCGCTAAAGGCGTAGCCTAAGGAAGAATACAGATCGTCGGAGCGGATGCCTGAATAGGGAAGGCCCGCGCCATTTCCTAGCGTGAGATCACTCGCTCGCAGGCGATGGTAGGAAATGAGAGGGGAGAAATTTCCCGTACGGCCATAGAGGGTGAGGCGTTGGCCAAATTCCTCGGCATTGGTGGCGCCTTCGAGGGCCGCTTCGCCCCCCTTTTCGCGGCCGGTGCGCCGAATGAAATCCAAGGCCGTGGATCGGCGGAAGCTCACCACTCCGCCCAGGGCTCCGCTGCCATAGAGGGACGACCAAGGGCCTTTGACCACCTCCGCATTTTCGATCAAAGAAAAATCGGAGAAGGTACGGCCAGAGTGCGTGGTCTGAAAATTCTGACGCACACCCTCCTCTAGGATCAAAATCCGGTCACTATTGAGGCCGCGAATCTGGGGAAGCTTAGTCTGCGCGCGAGGCCCGCCAAGAAAGACAAGATTGGGCTCGTTCCCAAGAGCCGACTCCAAATTATTTGGCACTTGCTTGCGCACCTCTTCTTGGTCGCGAACGGAAAAATTTCCTGGGGCCGACACCAAAGGGGTTCCGGATTTTTCGATTTCCGATTCCACATAGATCGGATCGAGGGAGATCGCGTCATCCGCGGCCGCAGCTACGGCTAGAGCAATAGAAGCGATGGAGAGGAGAAATAAAAGTTTCACAATGCGTCTTTCTTTTTGGCCCCTAGAGTTTAGAAGAGACCCCAATCTCCCCGGACTCGAGTGATTTGTCAACGAGTTGATAACCGTTATCAAAAAGACATCTCCCCTTGCGGCGGAGAAATTCCCTCCCAACGCGCCGGGCCGAATGTTTTATCGACGAGGAAAAAAGCGTCACCATCAAATTCTCACTTTCCTTTTCTCCGGTCCATGGAACGATAGGTGTTCCTAGGGGGGAAAATCATGAAAAAATTTCTGTGTATAGCCTTGTTCATATCCGGCATCGCTCAGGGCGCCGGAACCAAGGAAAGAATTCCGTATTATGGCGAGCTTTTTTACACCTTGCTGGAAAGAAGCGACCACGGGCTGAAAGAGGAAATCCAAGAGGTGCTGCAGTCCTACCATTTGCGCACCAAGGGAATGGACGAGATCCGGCAGGACTGCACGGGCAACTGCTATCGCCACGCGCCCCTTTCCTATAAAGCGGCGCGTGTTTTTCTACTGACAAAATTTTACCTCGTGAAACTTGGAGACGGTTCCTACGGGGTGCGCGAGGTTTATTGCCAGAGGGTGTTTTCCGGCGAAGATTTTTCTAAATCGCGTCCTGGTCCTGGGCAACTACCCGACGATCGCGTGGTGAATGTGGAGCATACCTGGCCCCAGAGTCGTTTCAGCAAGCGATTCCGGGCCGACGAACAAAAGTCTGACTTGCACCATTTGTTTCCCACCAGCTCGGAGATGAATAGCGCGCGCTCGAGCTGGGAGTTTGGGGAAGTAGAGACCATTCGGCACGAGCTGGCTTGCCCGCTTTCCCGCTTAGGCGAAGGAGAGGGAGGCACGGTATTTGAACCTCCTACGCAGCATCGCGGGAATGTGGCGCGGGCGCTTTTCTACTTCTCCATTAAATATGAACTACCGATCCAAGCGGAGGAGGAGGCGGCCCTGCGCGCCTGGAACGAGGGAGATCCTGTGGACGAGGAAGAGCGCCGCCGCAATGAGGAAATCTTTGCGTTGCAGTTCAGCCGGAATCCGTTTGTGGACTATCCGGAAGTGGCAAGACTCATCCAGGATTTCTAGTCTCCGCAAGCTTGATGAAGCGCCTGCATCGCCGCCATTTCCACGCGGCGATGGCGCTTCAGGTTATCGGAAGCCATGGTCTCGCGTAGATCCACATAGACTTTTGCCGACGCACGAAGTGCTTCCAGGCAAGAAGGCACGGAGTATTGCGGAACCGTGGCGCGTAGAGCCTCTATCTCCTCAGGGCAATGCTGTTCCAGGCGTCGCACTCCCATCGGGACTTGGTGTTTTTTTGTAAGAGCGAGCGGGCCAAGCACTTGGCTGCGCAGGAAGCTGAGGAGGTCAATGGCCTCGAAGATTTCTCCTCGGCCCAAGCGCATGGCCCCATAGTGCATCCAGACCCAGAAGCGATCTTCTGTCCACTGTAGGTCCACTGCGGGAGGCGTGGGTTTGGTGTTGGCTAAGGCAGCCGTGAGCAATCCCTTTTTCTCCCAAAGAATTTCCGGCTCTACCCAGCGCTCGGAAAATTCGGTGATGGAGATGAATTTCAAATCCACGTGGAGGAGGGGATCTTCGTACAGGCAAATCAAAAGGCGATCCTCTCCCACATGTTCGCCCGTGAAGCTCACCATATGTTTACCTAGCTCACCGGCAATGCGCATGCGGTCGTCGAGAATTTCCTCGTAACTTGCTGGGTCGCAGGCAATGACGAGGTCGAGATCGGAATAGTTGTCGAGCTTTGGCCACGATCCTGCGGCGGCCACGCCCAAGATGCGGTCGTCTGCTTTCAATCGCGTGAGAGCATGGTCGAGAAATTTTTTATGCGCGCTGGGCAACATAGAGCCTCCTAGCGAAAGAGTATGACAGATCGGACAGCGGAGTGGGTGAGTCAAATAATCCCGGGCTGTTTTTCTTGCCTTAGGATGCGCCGCTCTCTTACACTGCCACCTATGCAGTCGATTTTCCGATATCTGCTTTTGGTGACCCTCGTGTGCGGCGCCGCATTTTTTTGGAAGGCAGATCGGCGCAAAACCCGCTCGCTTCCCGTGGACCAGCTGACCTTAGTTTCGTCGGCCCCTCTGGTGGAAGGTTCGGAAAGAAAAGAGCCTTGGAGCAAGGAGCGCTTTCAGGACCAATTGGCGGAAGCCTTTCGCAAAGACGATCCTTGTGCGGTGGTCGAGCAGCTTCGGCGGGAATCGACAGAGTCTCCGGCCGTGGTTTGGGCGTCGGGCATGGAAGTATTCCTAGATGAGGCCGAGAGCGAGAATGCTCTGCTGCGGGCGCTCTATGCCCGAGCGGATTCTCCCTTATATGGAAAGGTGCAGGAGAGCACGGCCAAGGAAATTCGCTTTTTTAACGCCTTGGTGGATGGAAATCTTTTTCATCCGCTGGGGGCGCAGCTAAGTTTTAACTATAATGGAACCGTGCGAGGGATCGAGACGCTGCAGGCATTGATTCAGGAAGATCCCGAGAATGGCGTCTATTCTTATTATTTGGCCCAGATGCTGCGCCAATCCGGCAAGAAAGACGAGGGTGACCTGGCTTTCGCACAGGCGGCACGTGCGAAAGATTTTGATTTCTTCTATCAGGGCAGGGCGAATGATTTGCAGAAAGTGGCTTTGCAAAATTCGGCGCTCTTTGCTTGGTTCTATGCTTTCTGGGGGAAAGCCCCTTCGCCAAATTTTCAAACGGGTAGCCGGATGCTCAAGAATGGAGCCAAGGAAAAAGAAGGAGGCAAGTGGCTTGCTCTTCGCTTGGCCAAGCGCTTGGTGGACGTGGGGGCCGCCTACCAAAAGAACAGCCCCACCTATCTTTTTTCTCATAACGAATACCTAACCGGCCTAGGCATTCGCCATACGGCTGTC
>JAKFYM010000176.1 GCA_021730855.1 Bdellovibrionales bacterium | reverse complement strand
AGCTGCGCCACATAGCGAAGCGGCCAATTCCACCGCTGCTGTGGCCGATGCCGCCGCCGCGGCCAAAGCGGCTCCGCCGAAAGGCGGCACGCCCGTGGCACTCACCCTCGAGGCCATTCAAGAGCTGCAAGAAAGAAAACAAGGCCTCGACAAACGCGAGACAGACCTAAGCGAACGCGCAAGCGCGCTCGATGTTCAGGAAAAAGTGCTGAACGAGAAGCTCAAGCGCATGGAAGCCCTGAATAAAAAAATGGCCGAAAAGCTCGATGCTTTTAAGAGTGACCATGAGCAGAAGGTGCAGAAGCTGGTGACGCTCGTGGAATCGATGAAGCCCGATGCCGCCGCCTCCTATATTGAGAACCTAGACGCGCAACTAGCCGTGGAAATCCTCGCGCGCATCCAGGTGCAGCGGGCGGCGAAGATCATGAACCTCGTGAATAAGGAGAAGGGTGCACGCCTCTCTGAGCTCTACACTGGGTTTCGACAACCGACCCCTGAGCCCACTGGTCCCGCTCCGGCGAGCGTGGACAAATCCAAGGAGGTGCCCGCCCAAAAAATGTAAGCGATGTTTGCAACGAAAGAAGGAGGTTAGATGGACATGAATAATGCAACCGCTGCCGGCCCTTCCTATGGCTTGTTGGATATTTTGATCGGGACAAAGCCAAAAGAAGGTGAAGAGGCAGACGGATTTTCACCCTTGATGAAGATGATCGAGGCAATGAAAAAAGAAAATGCAATCGAAGATGCTAGTCGGACCGACAAGGAGACTACGTCAGGAAAGGACACGATAGATTATCGCGTCGCTGGAACTCCTGATTTGTTCGAGGGCAAAGAAGCAGGAAAAGGCCTAGAGGCAGAGCAGGACGCGATGGCGCGTTTGGCTGCACTCTATGCGTTTCGTAATTCTTCGCCTAATCCGCTCGAGCTGCGCGCTATCCCACAGGAGCAGGCGTTGACGCCTGCTGCGGGAAAGCCAGGCTCGATCGATCTCGAACAAGTGAATCGTCTTCTGAAGGAGCGCTCGCTACCACCGCTGCAAGGAGAGGAATTAAAACTCTTCCAGGCGGTGAACGAGAAGCTGCCTTTAGTGGCGGATCGATTGCAAAATTCTGAACAGAAGGCGGCACCTGCCCTTCCTCCTGCGTCGGATCTGCTAAAAGCAGAGCTGGCGCAAAGAGGCTTGGCAGAAGCGTCCGTGGGGAAGGTTTCTACCGACACCATGGCGCAAAGTGCAGCGCCCGAGAAGTTCCTAAACACCGAAACCTATCTGCAGATGCACGAGAGCATGGGGCAAAAGGCAGGAAAGACGCCGCTGAAGGAGGCCACGGAGCTGGACAGGATGTCCGCACCACTGGTTGACGGAAAGCCCGCGGCTTCTGCTCTTGAGCGCGTGGTGGCCAAGGATTCGAAAGATTCCTTAGGTGACCTAGAGCGCAAGCCCACGGAAGTAAGGCCGGAAAAGGCAGAGTCCAAACTCAAGGACTCTTCGCCTTTCGCCGTACTCCCCGAGCACAAACCCGAAGTGAGCAGTAAAGACGTGGTTCTCTCCAGCGTGAAGCCGGAAGAAGTGCGCAATACGCTCCTAGGGGAGTTGCAAGAGGGCGTGAACCTGCAGACCGTGAAGGGTGGGGGTGAGATGAAACTCATCATCTATCCCGAGCAGCTCGGTGAGGTGACAATCAAGGTGGGCACCAAGGAAGGCAAAGTGGATGTGAAGGTCACGGCGGAAAATGAAGACGTGGCAAAAATCATTCGCAGCGGCTCGAAAGAGCTGGAGTCTTCGTTGCGTGACCAAAGCTTGTCGCTAACGAGGTTCGAGGTGACCGTGAGCGAGAGCTCCGTGTCGTCGCTCGACAATAAAACCAGCCTGAGTGAACAGTTTCTCCCGCAGAATTCGCAAAACGGATTCCAGCAGAGTGGAAACCAGAACGAGGGTAGGTTTGCTCGTTGGGACGGAGGCCAAGACCAACGCCAGGGGGGCGCGTTCGAAGCCAAAGCGGAAGACCAGGGTAGGAGCGAAAAACAAGGGCGTTTCATCCCTAAGCAAACCGCGCGAGATAGTTCGCGTAGATTGGACGTGGTGGCCTAAGGGCCGCCCGTCCCTTTTTTATAAGGTGGAAAAATGGCTGACATTCGAAGCGTAAAAGGCAGTGTGGGCGCGGCTTCTGACGAATATGTAGAACAGATTCGGCAGAAAATCGGGACGGAGTTTTCCGACCGTAAGCTCTCGGGCAAAAAGAAGAACGAAATGGGCAAAGACGATTTCGTTAAGCTCATGAGTGCTCAGCTCAAGCACCAAGATCCCACCAGCCCGCTCAAAAACGAAGAGATGGCCGCGCAGCTGGCGCAGTTCTCGGCACTCGAGCAGATGGTGAACGTGAACTCCAATTTGGAAAAGATGGCCGCCGCGCAGAAGCCGCAGGACAATGTGTTGGCTGCTTCCTTGATCGGAAAAAGGATCAAGACGGATTCCTCTCAATTCTCGCTGCAAAAAGGCACGCAGCCTGAGATCAAATTCAATTTGCCCACTGCCGCTAGCACCCTCTCGGTGGCCCTGCTGGACAGCAAGGGCGAGACAGTGCGGGAATACGAGCTTGGTTCGATGGCCCAAGGCGCGCAGGCCATCCGCTGGGATGGCAAGAATGGCAAAGGACTCGATGCCGTGCCGGGAGAGTATAGCTACCGTGTGAGCGGAACCGATGACCAAGGCGCCCCGATGCGCATCGAGACCGCCACTGGTGGTCTGGTGAACGGCGTGGTCTTCGAGAATGGGCAGCCGATGCTATTGGTTGATGAAAAGCGCATCGCCCTTGCCGCCGTGCAAAGGATTGAGGCCGACATTCCGGCGGCTCAGCCCAAGATGGCTCCTGTCAGCCCTTTGACGGGTAAACAAAATGTATCGGGCGCAGGCGAAGCCGAACAAAAAATAACGCAACCTGTAAAAAATTCCTTGCTCGAAAATCTGATTGCGGAGAAAATAAGAGCTCAGGTTCCCATTTCGCCAGGCGAGATGGAGGCCTTGGATGGGGAAAGAGTCCCTGATCCGCTTTGGAACCCAAGCAACCTTTAGGAGAAGGATTCTACCTTAGGAATATGGCAAACGAACTTTTCATCCCACAAGTAGGCACGATCCAGCCGCAGACAGAAGTCGGCGCTGGCAAGGCTCAGAGTCCAAAAGACGCTGCCGCTTTCACGCGCCTATTGAAGGAAAAATTAGGGGATGCCTCCAGCCCTGCTGCTGGCCTGCCCGCGGCACTGAAGTTCAGTGCCCATGCCATGAACCGCATCAAGGATCGTTCGATCTCGATGGGTGGAGATTTATTAAGTCGCCTAGAGAAAGCGGTGGACACCGCCGCGCAGAAGGGCTCGAAAGAGTCCCTCATTCTCTCCGATGACGCTGCTTTTATTGTGAGCGTAAAAAACAAGACCGTTATCACCGTGATGGATCGCGGCCAGATGAATGGGAATGTGTTTACGAACATAGACTCGACCGTGGTGATCTGATCACCAAAGGTTCCCCGGCCAATGAGGGCTTGAGGAACCAAGAAAAATAGGGACTCGAAAAGTCCCGGGGAACAAGATGTTCAAATCGGCCGGACCCTTACGGGAGGCCAACCGAGTGCCAATCGACAGCGGCACTTGGACGTAAGCAAAGAGCAAGGAGGCTCTCGTATGGGTATTCTATCGTCAATGTATACTGGCGTAACCGGCATTCAAGCCAATGGTGAGGCGCTAGGGGTAATTTCCGACAACATCGCCAACGCGAATACGGTAGGTTTCAAAACCAGCCGTGCTGAATTTGCCGACGTGGTGGCTAAGTCGCTCAAGGGCGTGCTTGGTGGACACCAAATCGGCCGCGGTACCAAACTCAATGGTGTGACCCAAGTCTTCTCGCAAGGCTCGATCACCCAGACCGACAAATCCACCGACGTTGCCATCAGTGGCGACGGATTTTTCGTGGTGGACACTCCAGAAGGACGCTCTTTCACCAGAAACGGCGCTTTCAATTTCAACAAAGACGGTGAGCTCGTCAATATCGATGGGAACCTTATCAAAGGCTTTCGCGCCGATGATAGCGGGAAGATTACCACCAAGCTCGACACGATCAAGCTGGAGCGTACGGTGATCGATGCCAAGAGAACCGAGAACCTAGATATCGCGATGAACCTCGACATTCGTGCCGATGCTCTCGAAGGTGGATTCGATATCACGCGTCCTACCGATACCTAGAACTATTCTACCGGCGTGACCGTATATGACTCTGCAGGTAACTCCCATAACCTCACGATGTATTTCGCCAAGCAGGGCGATAACCAATGGAAGTGGTATGCCGCTGCCAAAGGCGAAGAGATGGTGGGTGGGGAAAAGGGCAAGGCCTTAGTGGGTGCCAGCGGAACCCTCAACTTCACGATCGATGGGAAGTTGCAGTCGCAGACTGTCGAGCAAAATGCCTTCAACTTCACCAAAGGGGCACAGCCGGACCAAGCGATCCAGTTCAAGTTCGGTGACGACATCCTAGCGGGCGGAACCGGCCTCAAAGGCTCCACCCAGTATGGCTCCGTGAGTGATATCTATAAGCATACGCAGGATGGATACACGGCCGGCACTATCGGCGGGCTCTCGTTTAACGACGACGGAGTTCTGGCGGCGTTCTACTCCAATGGCGTGACCAAGAACTTGGCCCAATTGGCAGTGGCAAAGTTTGAAAACAACGAAGGCCTCTTCAAGGCTGGTAGCAATATGTTCAAGGAATCGCGCAATTCCGGTGTGGCCAATATTGGAGCTCCCAATACGGCTGGACGCGGAAAAGTGTTCTCGAAATCCGTGGAGTCGTCTACGACGGACATCGCCTCGGAATTCGTGAATCTTATCCAGATGCAGCGCGCTTTCCAAGCCAACGCACGCACCTTGAGCTCCTCGGACGAGCTCATGCAAGAAGTGCTGAACATGAAGCGTGGCTAATAAGTAGTGATTTGAACACTTAGGCGGTGGGCTCATTTAGGGCTCGCCGCCGCCCTTTCTGCCAAAGCTTTGACGGCAAAAACTCATTCTGTTTGACGCTGGCATGGCAGGGCTCTGCTTTGCGCCGGCTACGCTTTTTCCTATCTGGAATTTCCTCCACAGTTTCCACTATTTCCCTCCATCTCCTTTTTCTGACTGCCCGGCTCGCGCCTTTTCCACCCTGGCATATGCATTGCAACTCTTGGGTTACGTGTGGCATCTCATGGAGGAGATAAACGGTGGCAGACTCTAAAGAAGCAGCAGCAGCGCCTAGTTCCGCGCCTTCCGGCGAGGGTGGTTCTAACAAAATGATGATGGGCGTGCTTGGCCTGAATGTGGTCGTGATGATCGCGGTAGCAGCCGTGCTTTTCATGGGCCAGAAGAAACAAGCGCAGCAACAAACTCTCGACCAGGTGGCTCAAGGAGCCGCGGCCGATGGAGGCCATGGCGCCGCCGCGGCCGGAGATCATGGTGGAGGCGGTGGTGGCGGTGATCATGGAGGCGGAGCCGAAGCTGCCGCCACTCCCGAGACGCGCTTTTTTGCTGTGGGTGATTTTACGGCCAACCTTGCCGGACCCGCTTCCACGCACTACGTAAAACTTGCCGTGAATTTTGAGATCAGCAAAGAAGCGGATGAGGAAGAGATGAAGCAGCGCAAGCCGCAGTTTCGCGACAAAATCCTCTCGCTCTTAAATAGCAAAAAGCCTTCAGACCTTCAGGCAATCGAAGGCCGCAATTACCTAAAAGAAGAAATCAAGACCGTGGTGAACACTGTTGTCTCGAAAGGAAAAGTAGAAGGAGTCTACTTTTCCGCCTTTGTAGTGAACTAAGGGAGCCTCTGAATGAATCAGGTTCTATCCCAGAGTGAAGTAGACGCACTGTTAAACGCGGTGATGGATCCTGCTGCCGCGGGCGCCGAGGGCGCTGTCACTGCGGAAGGGGAAGAAGAGAAGAAACCGGTCTCGATCAACGTGATGCCTTACGACCTGGGCAACCAGGATCGGGTGATCCGTGGCCGGATGATGACTCTCGACATCATCTACGAGCGCTTTATCCGCCTGTTCCGGGTGAGTTTGTCGACCGCCCTAAGAAAGATCGCCTCTCTTTCTATTATCTCCACCGATCTCCTGAAGTTCGGGGAATTTCTCAACACCCTGCCGATTCCTTCCTGCATGGGCGTGATGCGTTTTGATACCTTGCGTGGATCGGGAATGATCGTGATCGAATCCAAGCTGGTGTATGCGCTCGTAGATGCCTTTTTCGGTGGATCCGATCGTCCTTATACCAAGAGCGAAGGCAAGGAATTCACGCGCATCGAGCTTTCGGTGATCGGAAAAGTGGTGGACCTAGCGCTCAAGGATCTCGACGAAGCTTGGGCTCCTGTGCACAAGACCGATATCACTTTTGTGCGTATTGAGGTGAACCCCCAGTTCGTGGGTCTTGTGCCTCCTTCCGATGTGGTGATCTCCACCACTTTTGAAGTCGAGCTCGAACACGCCTCGGGCACAATCGCGGTCGTGGTGCCTTACCAAACGCTAGAGCCGATCAAAGAAAAACTAAATGCCGGATTTCAGCCAGAGGGCGACCGCTTCGAAAAGGTATGGACTTCGCAACTGCGCGATCATTTGGCGGAAACCCATCTCAATTGCCGCGTAAAATTAGGCGAAACCAATCTCACCGTGGGCGACCTGGTGAACCTCAATATTGGTGATGTGATTCCTTTGACCCAGGATGCAGACGGAGAATTAGATTTCTCCGTGGAGGGCACGCCGAAGTTCAAATGTCGGTTCGGAGTGTCGCGAGGAAACAAGGCCATTCAGGTCACAAGACCGATTGACGAATAGGAAGGGAATAGCATGGATGCGCAACAAGAAGTGAACACAGCACCCGAAGCCAAGAAGGCAAAACCCCAAGAGGGCGATGATATCCATAATTTGGATTTCATCCTCGATATTCCGCTGAAAGTCAGCGTGGAGCTCGGGCGCACAAAGATCCTCGTGCGGGACCTATTGCAGCTCGGACAGGGATCCGTGGTGGAGCTTTCGAAATTCGCCGGTGAACCGTTGGAGTTGCTGGTGAATGAGAAATTGATCGCTAGGGGCGAAGTGGTGGTGGTGAACGAGAAGTTCGGCCTCCGACTCACAGACATTATCTCGCCGGTGGAACGTATTGAACAATTGAAATAGGGTCGGATTCTATAAACGGGACGCAGGATGCGGCCCGGGGAATTTGACTGCTGGGGGAAGGAACATGAAGTTCATTCGAAACGGCCGGGTCCGCGATCGGATCCTAGATTTCGTTTCTAGGGCAATCCTAATCGGGCTTTCTGCTCTAGTGTGTTTGTGGATGATGTCGGGGGCGCGGGCGCAGGCCCAAGCCGCGGAGATCGCGGCGATTCGTTCTGAGGCATTGCCGGATGGCAGCTTTGCGGTGGATTTCCAATTCAGCGCACCGGTGGCGAAGGAAGATGTCGCTGTCGATTTCCTAAGGAACTTCATCCAAGTTTCGATTCGGGGCATGAGCGCTTATCCGGCGCGCACCGAAAAGCTCTCTCACAGCATTTTAGAAAAAGTATTTACCTACCAATACCAGCCCGACCTTGCCCGCGCCCGCGTCTTGCTGCGTGGCCAGGCTTCGGCGATCCAGAGCAAATCTAGCTGGACCCTTGGCAAGACCGGCCTCCGCATCGTGGTGAAAGCCGGCAAGCCCACTAGCACTCAGGTAAAAGCGGAGGCCTCCGATAGCCTGAGCAATAAATCCGCTGCGATCGACAATTCTTCCCAGGATGCCGATGAGGCCGAGGTGGTCAAAGAGA
>JAKFYM010000173.1 GCA_021730855.1 Bdellovibrionales bacterium | reverse complement strand
GCAAAGGTAGTAGCGGGAGCCGGATCAGTGTAATCGTCGGCGGGAACATAAACGGCCTGAATCGAAGTGATCGAGCCTTTGTTCGTAGACGTAATCCGTTCTTGCAGCTCACCCATTTCGGTTCCGAGCGTGGGTTGGTAACCCACTGCGGAGGGAATACGGCCGAGAAGCGCAGATACTTCAGACCCAGCCTGTGTAAAGCGGAAGATATTGTCTACGAAAAAAAGTACGTCTTGGTTTTCTTCGTCGCGAAAATATTCTGCGATCGAAAGGCCGGTCAAGGCCACACGCGCCCGAGCTCCAGGCGGCTCGTTCATCTGGCCGTACACTAGAGATGTTTTGTTGATCACTCCAGACTCTTTCATTTCCACCCAAAGGTCGTTTCCTTCGCGGGTACGCTCGCCCACTCCAGCGAACACGGAATAACCACCGTGCTGGGTGGCCACGTTGTTGATGAGCTCCATGATCAATACTGTCTTACCCACTCCGGCGCCGCCGAAAAGACCAATCTTTCCACCCTTTGTGTAGGGCGCGAGAAGATCTACCACTTTGATTCCGGTCCAAAAAGGCTCCACAGAAACTGTTTGGTCCGTGAACTTTGGGGCCGGGCGGTGGATAGGATACTTTTTCTTAGTCTGTACAGGACCCATTTCATCCACAGGCTCGCCGATCACATTGATGATTCGACCCAGAGCCTCGGGACCCACAGGAGCCATGATCTGCTCATCCGTATTGATGGCTTCCATTCCCCGCACCAAACCATCGGTCGTGTCCATAGCGATACAGCGCACAGTATTCTCACCAAGATGCTGGGCCACTTCCACCACAAGGTTTCCGGCGCGGTTGTCGATCGCCGGGTTAGTGATCCGCACGGCATCGTAGATAGCCGGAAGTTTTCCACTTGGAAATTCCACATCCACTACGGGGCCAAGTACCTGCTTGATGTGTCCTACTTTCGAATCCATTGCTTGTGCAGACATTTCTTTCTCCTATGACAAAACTATTTAAGTGCCTCAGCCCCAGACACGATCTCCAGTAGCTCTTTGGTGATCCCGGCTTGGCGCACTTTGTTGTATTCTAGTGTAAGTTTGCGAATCATTTCCCCAGCGTTCTTGGTGGCGCTGTCCATAGCGGCCATACGCGCCCCATGCTCACTCGCTGTGTTTTCTAAAAGGGATTTATAGAGCCTGGCCATAAAATAGCGCGGGAGTAGCTCGGTAAGCACGTCTTCGCGGCTCGGCTCGAAAAGAAAATCTACGCCTTGGGCGCCAGCCGTTTGCTCCTGGGGAATTTCTACGGGCAAGAGATTCACTGTCTGACTCACCTGGGAAACAGCGGAACGAAATTCCGAAAAGATCACGCGGATTTCGTCAAACTCCCCACTCAAGAAACCCTCAATCGCCTCTTTGCCGAGAGCATGCACGCGAGCGTAGGTCATTCCTTTTTGGAAATCTTGGTGGTACTGAACCACCGGAATTTTTCTTAACGTAAGGTATTCGTAACCTTTTTTACCAATGCAGGTGAAAACGAATTTTTCGTATTTGCTCGCCTCGGAGCGGTAAAGGGCTTCTGCTCTTTTTACCAAACTAGAATTGAAGCCCCCGCAAAGACCGCGATCAGAGGTGATTAGAAAAACATTCACTCGTTTCACTGGGCGCTTGGCCAGCAAGGGATGGGCATCGCGGATAGCTTCGTCGCTAACGATATTTTCCACCGTCTGCTTGATTGCGGCCGCAAATGGCCTAGCCTTTACGATCGCCTCTTGAGCACGACGCAAACGAGCAGCGGCCACCATTTTCATTGCCTTGGTGATTTGTTGCGTGCTCTTTACGCTCGCAATCCGCCTTTTTAAATCCTTACCCGATGCCATCCTCTACTCCTAAACCTCAAATGTTGAATGTCTTGAGGTGCTCTTGGATCGCTTGGTCTAGTTTTGTTTTGGTTCCTGCTTCTAACTTGCCGCCGGCAATCTCTTTCACCACATCTGCATGGTTCTGACGGAGATTCCGCAAAAAGCTCTCTTCCCAGGCACGAATTTTATTTACCGGCACCTTATCCAAGTAGCCTTGGTTGGCGGCATAGATGCCCACGACTTGGTCTTCCATCTCCATAGGAGAGTACTGGCCTTGCTTGAGGAGCTCCATTAGACGCTGGCCTCGAGCCAGCTGCTTTTGGGTGGCGGGATCAAGATCAGACCCGAACTGGGCAAACGAAGCTTTTTCCCGGTATTGGGCCAAATCGAGGCGAAGCGTTCCAGCCACGCTCTTCATGGCTTTGGTTTGCGCATTTCCTCCCACGCGCGATACGGAAATTCCCACGTTCACGGCTGGGCGTTGGCCGGAATAAAAGAGATCGCTCTCTAAGAAAATTTGTCCGTCCGTGATCGAGATCACGTTGGTAGGGATATAGGCGGATACGTCTCCGGCTTGGGTCTCAATGATCGGTAGTGCGGTGAGGCTGCCTCCACCAAGAGCATCGGAGAGCTTGCATGAGCGCTCCAGCAAGCGAGAGTGAATATAGAATACGTCTCCAGGGTAAGCTTCGCGTCCTGGCGGACGACGGAGGAGAAGAGAGAGCTGGCGATAGGCCTGGGCCTGTTTGGTCAAGTCGTCGTACACAATCAAGGCATGCCGGCCGGTATCGCGGAAATACTCTGCCATGGTCACGCCCGAATAAGGAGCAATGTACTGAATCGGCGCCTGGTCGGCTGCGGTGGCGGCGATGACCGTGGTGTATTCCATGGCGCCCGCGCGCTTCAAGCGATCTACTACCTGAGCCACCGTGGATTGCTTCTGGCCAATCGCCACGTAAAAGCAAAAAACGCCTTTGCCTTTTTGGTTAATAATTGTGTCGATGGCGATCGCTGTTTTTCCAGTCTGGCGGTCACCGATAATCAATTCGCGTTGTCCGCGGCCAATTGGAATCATAGAGTCGATCGCTTTGATTCCAGTTTGCAAAGGTTCGTGCACAGATTTGCGAGCCACAATGCCCGGAGCCTTAATCTCCACGCGGCGTGAATTTTTCGCTTTGATCGGGCCCGCTCCATCGATAGGCAAACCAAGAGAGTTCACCACACGTCCGAGCAGCTCTTCTCCTACGGGAACTTCAAAGATTTTGCCCGTGCGTTTCACCGTGCGGCCTTCTTTAACGATCGTGTCGTCGCCGAGAATCGAAGTCCCCACAGACCCCTCTTCCAAGTTCATCACCAGGCCCATCACGCCTTCGCCGAAGTCCACGAGCTCTCCTGCTTGGGTGTTGTCGAGGCCGTGAATCTTCGCGATCCCGTCTCCCACCGTGAGCACCGTGCCTGTTTCTGCCACATCAAGCTTGGCATCAAAATCGGCCAACTGCTTCTTGATGATCTGAGTGATTTCTTCTGCGCGAAGTTTCATCGCCTTCTCCTACTGTGCAATTAAATCAGTTCGTTTCTAAATCGTTCAATTTGGGTTCTTAGGCTAGCATCAAAAGTCTTGCCGGCCACCGTGGCCACCACTCCGCCAAGGAGGTTGGGGTCCGTGGATTGTGCTAAGCGAATCTTTTTGCCCACGCGCTTTTCCAAAGCCTTGCTGAGCACGGCAAGCTCATCTGGCGAAAGCTCCACGGCACTACGAACATGCCCCGACACAATCCCGCGATCAGCTTCCATGCGCGTTTCTAGATCCTGCAAAATCTCTGGAACAACCAAGATGCGGCCCTTACTGGCCAGTACTTCTAAAAATCGCTTTACCAAGGGGCTCATGGAGAGCGCGTTCATCACGTCCCCCAAAATGGCCAATCTCTTTTGCGGGTCCACTCCGGCGCCACCAAGAGAGGCGCGAAGCGCGGCACTTGTCTGGAGGGCTTCGGCAAATTCTTTGAGTTCTTGAACTACGGATTCAAGCTGCTTTTTTTCTTGAGCCACTTCGAAAACGGCATTTGCGTATACGGAAGCTATGGTTGCCATTAGACACCCACCTCAATGCTGGTTTGGGCGCGCTTGAAAATGGCACTATGGTCCGCCTGCTTGAGCCCTTTTCGTAAACTTTCTTCCGTTTCTTTCACAACAAGATCAAGAAACTGCTGCTTCACTCGCTCGGAGGCTTCGTCTTGCTCTACCCCAGAAAGACGATCCGCTTCCCGCAACAAACGCTGAGCCTCGGCCTTGGCTTTTTCTAAAATTTCTTTTTTCTCTCGTTCGTTTTGGAGCCGCTCTTTCGCTAAGTAGCCACGCTCTTCTTCCGCAATGCGCTCTAAAGCCGATTTCGCAGACGCGTGGCGATCCCCCGCCTTGCGATACGCCAAGGTGGCACTTTCAACAGCGTCTTTCATATGCTCATGACGCTGATAAATGTATTTTTTTAATGGCTTGCGCAGAACTACGGCCAGAAAAGCCACAACAACCGAAAAATTTACTGCGTAGGGAATCACACCTTGCATGCCTTGAGCGGCCACTTATAACCCCACCTTTGTTTTGGTTAGCTTCTCTACCAAGAGAGAAGAAACAGTGTGTACCTGGGATCTCAAGCTTGTTAAATCTGCCTCGGCGGAACGAGCAGCGGCTTCCCGCACGCTGTCTAGCTTCGCTTTCGCTTGTCCCCTAGCCTCTTCAGCCAGACGCTGCGCCTCTTTCCGGGCTAAGGCCAAATCGGCATCTCGCTCCGTAGACGCACGCTTTCGGATTTTTGCGAATGTCTCTCCATACTCTTGCTCCATGCGGGCAGAGTCTTCTTCTAACCGACGCGCCTCATCAGAGCGCCCCTCAGAAAGACTTTCGCGGCGTTGAATCAATTTTAGGAAGGGAACAAAATAGATATAACGCAGCCACAAAAAGACCAATAGGAAGATGCCAAGCTGTACGAAGAAACTCGCGTCAATCCCGAGCTGTCGCTGAAGGTCCGCAATCATATTCACTCACAGGCTGAAAAAAGGTATGGTTTGATGTACCCAAGCCCTGCCTGCTAGTCAATCATCTCCGGAACTTTTTACGCTTTTCTTTCTTTTCCCTTGTCGACGGAAGACTTGCCCATCTGGGAGACGCCTTCGAAAACCACGCCGTCTGCCACCATCAACGACGGCGTTTGGATATTGCCGCGGAAGACCGCGGGGTAGTGGATTTCCACTCGTTCACGGGCCTTGACACTTCCTTTGAGCTCGCCGGAAAGAATCAAGGTGCCAACCTCGATTTCTGCATCCACCGAGGCCCCTTCCCCAATGATGAGCACATCGTCGGTAAAAATTTTTCCGCGAAAAACTCCGCCGATGCGGAAGGCACCTTCAAAACTGAGGGTGCCATCGAACTCAGAGCCGCGATCTAGCACTCCGGTGACTTCGTGGGCCCCTGTGGGGATGGCGAGCTGGGTCTTGGTGGCCATGGTGATTCCTTTACTCAACTAATCAACGGAGCAGTTGCTCACTAATTCTATCTAAGTCTTCCTTGGAAAAATACTCGATTACGATCGAACCGCGGTATTGGTCGCCCTTGGTTTTTACGCGAGTGCCGAGAGCTCGTCCCAGACGCTCCGTAAAGTTTTTCAGCTCGACGGGGAATTCTTCCTGCTCTGCTTTCTTTTCTTCCACAGGCTTATTCGCCAGAAGAGTTTCAGCAGCCAAGCGCTCGGTTTCCCGCACGGAAAGGTGTTTTTCCACGATCTTATTGCGAATCTCTAGGCGCTTCACCGGATCGGCGACCGACAATAAAGCTCGGCCATGACCGAAAGACAAGCGCGCGGAACGAAGGTCATCGATGAAGGACTCCGGAAGCTTCAACAGCCTCAAGTGGTTTGCGACGGAAGTCCTGTCTTTCCCAACACGCTTTGCAATTTCTTCCTGGGTGAGCTGAAAGTCTTCGGCCAATTGGTAATAGGACAAAGCCACTTCTACGCAATTTAGGTCTTCGCGCTGGATGTTTTCAATCAACGCGAGCTCGAGGGCCTCTTTATCGGAAGTTTTGCGAATGACCACGGGCACTTGCTTTAGTCCCGCAAGCTTTGCCGCTCGCAAGCGACGCTCTCCGGCAATCAACTGGAACTTTCCGTCTTCGCCTCGACGCACGATCAACGGCTGGATCACGCCATTGGCCTTGATCGACTCGGCTAGCTCGTTCAATGGCTCTTCCGCAAAATCCCGGCGCGGCTGGAATTGATTGGTGGTGATTTGCTCTACATCGGCAAGCGTGATTCCCGGAATGCGCTCCTTATTATTTACGCCCTGCTCTGTGGGCAAGGGCGGCTGGGTGGTAGACGTGGATGCAGCGGGGGGCATTTCCCCCATGAGCTGCTTGGCCACCACCGCGGGATTTGTGGCAGCCGCGCCAGGCAGGAGGCTAGCAAGCCCCTTCCCCAGGGCGGGACGATTAAGATTTTTTTGCTGATTCGGGTTCATAGAGTGCTCCTAAATAAAATTTATTGTGTTAAGCCGGGTGCAGCGCCTTGATTGCTCTGCACGTTTGGCAAGGGCGGCATGGCCATTCGGGCTCGCTGCAGATTTCTTTCGATGATTTCTTTCGTGGCCTCGAGATAGGAGCGCGCGCCCTTGGATTCGATGTCATATAATAGGATGGGCTTGCCGTGACTTGGCGCTTCGCTTAGTTTCACGTTTCTTGGAATCACCGTTTGGAAAAGCTTATCGCCAAAATGTTTTTTCACTTCGTCAGCCACTTGGTGGGCCAGATTATTTCGTGAGTCGAACATTGTTAGGAGAATGCCCTCAAGTTCCAGCTTGGGATTGAGAGCGCCTTGGATCAAGCCAGCCGTAGATACTAACTGAGACAAGCCCTCTAAAGAAAAATACTCACATTGCATGGGCACCAGATAACTATCCGATGCCGTGAGGGCATTGATCGTCAGCAAACCAAGGCTAGGAGGGCAATCAATCAGAATGTAGTGAAAGCGATCGCGAATCGCATCGATCGATTTTTTGAGTTTCTGTTCTCGGGCGATGGCACCTACCAGCTCCACCTCTGCCCCGCTAAGATTTTGGTCTGCGGGCACCACCCATAGACCTGGAAGCTCTGTTTCGCGAAAGGTCTCTTCTAGGGTGCATTCTCCCACCAAGGCTTGATAAATGGTCTTGTCCACGGAACCATCTACCGTTAGACCCAAGCCGCTGGTGGCGTTCCCCTGGGGATCAAAGTCGATCAGCAATGTTTGACGCTCTGCGACAGCTAGTGACGCCGCAATGTTGATCGCAGAGGTTGTCTTTCCCACTCCACCTTTTTGATTTATAATTGAAATGACTCTACCCATACTCATATTCCCTCGAGGATTTCCATAAATTTATCTGGAGAAATGGGTGGTGGCTAGGGATATTTTTGCTGTCCCGTTCCACGTGAAACGAATTTTAGAAGTTGTTGCGATGTTTCATGTGGAACGAAGTAGAGGAAAATGAAAAATGCTATCCTTGGACTCGAACGCATTCCAGAAGGTACCTCTCTCCAAGCTCATGCGGCAAAGTAAAATGCAGCTCACGCGCAAAACATAAGCCCCTTTTTTTTATCTTCTTTTCCTGAGCTTTCCAGCCCTCTAGCTGCAGAGGTCCCAAGAAAAAAATCCACCGAGCTGCCCTATTGCTAAGCCAATGAATGGCGCGATCAGAAGGGGCCACGGCTCGCATCACCACGGTCTCCACTGCTAAAGCCTTCGGGGATTCGAAATAGACTTCGCCTCTACCATGAAAGAAAGAAATATGTTCAAGCCTGAGAGCTGCTGCAAACTCCTTAACTGCTGTGACTTTTTTTCCCACGCTATCGAGAAAAACCACATCCTCTTTTTTGGCAATGGATCGGCGAGCAAGAGCAAGAGGAATTCCTGGCAGTCCACCCCCCCTTCCCCAATCAAGAACCCCT
>JAKFYM010000319.1 GCA_021730855.1 Bdellovibrionales bacterium | reverse complement strand
TTAGTGTTATGCGAAATGATTGGAGAATTAGGATTCTTTTATGGTGCGGTCGGAGAGACTCGAACTCTCACATCTTGCGACACACGGCTCTGAACCGTGCGCGTCTACCAATTCCGCCACGACCGCACTAGGTGGGAAGATAGGTTCTGCAGTGTTTCCCGGTAGTTATGCCCAAGAATCCATACTCTTGGCCGCACAAGAAAGCACCACAGGGGAGTGGCAATAATCCTATCGGAGCTGTTTCAGTACATCACGAATTTTACCTAGGGTGCCGTACATCCGGGAAACCCGATCAAAATCATCGGCACTTGTGAATTCCATACTGAATAGGTGGTACCACGCGGAATTTGGTTCTTCGGGGTTCTTTAGCACTGCGTTCCAGTACTGGTACGTGACTAAGCGCCAGTCTCTACTGCCTAAAATTTCCGCAGCCCGAGCCATTTCCTCTAGAGCGGCTGAAACAGGGGCAGAAAATTTAGCCTGGTAAGTTTGCTGGAAATAATTCAGATCGAACTTGGCTTGGAGAAGGAGGTTCTTAATCTCTCCAGGTAAATCTCCGCGGTTCTCTCCGGCAGCAAAGCGGATCGGCACCATCTCCGGATGTTTCGCTAGAAACAAAAACTCTTCGAGGGAACTAAAATAGGCCTTTCGAAAAGGCGGGCGCAAGGTGGAAAAATAGGGGATGCGTAGCTGCTCGGAGAGAGCCAGGCTTTCGCGTAAACGAACCAACCAAGCGGGGCCGGCATGTTCGCGGATCCGTTTAGGGTTTTTCTGGGCTTCTTTCGAAACCAATACGGATAAATTTGTGTCGTTCTCCCAATTTTTTCCTCCGCCGATACCAGTGCCATCTCCGCCCGCTTTGATGAGAGTTGCAGTCGGAGGGCGAGGAACGAGTTCCAGCCGAATCCCAAAACCATGGAGTACCTTTTGGCCAGAAATTTGGTCTTCAGGCTCGCGGTATAGGCCGGCACTTTCCTTCCCGGAGAAGATCTGTTTCAACCACTGCGCGATCTTTTGCCTGCCAATTGCTAATAACTGATTCTCCACCATCGTAGTGTCGCGCTCATATTCGCCAACTTCCGAGGGCGCTCCCGCAACAAGCTTGAGATATTGGTGGGAAAGCATGCCTATCATCTCATCCCGCAAAAAAATGGGGCCGCCACTCATCCCGAATTCCCCTTTGCCATCATTGATCTCGATCATGCGCTCCACGCCCACTAGCAAATGCCTTTCGCTGGCGATATCGGAAACAAAAGCACGGCCGTTGACGAGCAAGTTCTCGCTGCCGTAGGGAAATCCGGCTACGGTAATTGCGTCGCCATTCCGTGCTTTTTGCCGAGGCGCCACGGTGAGATCGGGCAAGGCGGAATGATCGAGTTCCGGGGCCGCAAATTTTAGAACGGCCATCCCCTCTTCCCAGGAGGTGGCCACCACTTCGGCCGGTCGCTTCGATAAAGTGGAACTGCGGATCGAATGGCAATAGTCGCTCCCCCCGTTCAAAATTACGTGGTCTGAGGTCAGAACGAAGAGAGAACCTTGGTGTTGAAAAATCATTCCGGAGCCGCGAAACGGCTGTGTTGTGTTTGCGCACGGGCTAGACTCCACCTTTACCACGGCCGTCAGTTCTTCCCCGAGGCAGTTGACGGGGAGGAAGATGACTAGAAAAATTGCTAGGAATCGCATAAGTTCCCTTATTTTTTGCTCGCCATGAAGCATTTTCAGCGTTCTCCTTGGATTGTGTAAGCGGTGTTCTTGCCCCTGCCGGTACGCTTGAGGAGTCCGCGCTTTAGCCAACGCCTCAGTAGGCGATTCGAAGTGCTTTTAGATACGCCCGCCCATGTCTCGAGCCTCTTGCGCTCTACCCGGCAGCCTGAGCCGAACTCTCGTAGGAGCAAATCGTCGAGCTGCTGGAGCTTCGGTCTTGGTGTAAAAGATTGGGGTGTTTTATTTCGGTCCAATACGGAGCGCCAGCGGTTGCTGTTCGCCAGTTGCTTTTCCCTTGGATTGAGCTCGATGAACCTGAACTGCCGCCATTGGCCTTGGCAATAAATGGCATCTCCTTTGGTTTTTAACGAAAGTTGAGCGGGGAAAAGTTTTTTTAAGCGAGTGACTAGGTTGAACACCCGAGCGCGGTGCACATCGGGTTCAAAATGAGCGCATTCGTAAGCCTCACAATAGAGGCGTTGAAACGAAATAGCCGGGCAGTGTCGCAATACATAAAGTGCTAAACAAAGAGGGCGGGACGCAATTGTTTTTTCCGCACTGCCGGCACTCTGGGCTAGGCGGAGCTTCGATTGATCCAGGAACACGCGTGTCTTTCGGTGGGTGGCGGAGTCTTCGGAGTGAGAGAGCTGGAGTTGGTCTCGCAAGGCGCGAATGTATGAGTCTAGGGGAGTTGAGCCAGTGACCGTAAGCAAGGCAATCTGTTTGAAATAGATCCCGGTAGAGCGCCAAAGCGGCTGGGCTCGTAAGGCCTTAAGGAGTTCACGGGCCTGTTCTTTTTTGTTTTGCGCGAGGCAAAGAAGGTATTCAGTGAGTTGCACTTCGAAATGGAGAAGTGGGTGAAAATCGAAGGGGCGTTGCTGTAGCTCGTGCACTATCAGTTCTGTTTTTGGGTACGCCATGCGATCGAAAAGGCTTAACCAGCGCAAGCAAGCAATCAGGCGTAGGCGATCGTCACTAGGCCAGAGACGAATCGTGGAGTGCTCACGCAAGTGCTGTAGCAGCTCCAAAATTTGCTCCAAGGATTGCCGCGAAGGATCCAGCAGCCAATTCCATGTCCACAGATAGATGCGCCCCGCGAGCTCGCCCGGCTTGCTGATCAAAAAGTCTTCCGGATGCGCCGTGCCCGTCAAAGTCCGCAGCCGAAAATTTTTCAGGAAAAAAAACGAATTTCCGTTTACCAAATGAGTGAGAAGTCGGTGGATCTCCGCGGAGCGGCTATCCTGCATGCTGAGGGCATGGTACGGCAATAACAAAGCCCAGATCTTGAAGTAAGTAGATTCAAGGAGTTTAGGGCTAGAAGTGATTTTGGAAAACTCCGCCGAAATCTCACCCTCTTTATATTGTTTCCTCAAGCGATAGCATAGAATAGTCTCGCGGTTGCCAATCACCCACTTGCTTTGTTCCCGCGGAACTTTCCGATCCAGCATTATGACTTGCTTTAGTTTTTCCCCTTGAGGGAGGCTCAGATCCTCCAAGCAAAGAAGGGAATTCGTTTCCGTAAAGAGTTTTTGTGGCAAAGTCACAGCGTTTGCGCCGGCCCACTGGAAGTATTTCAGCGCATTGGCGTGCTCGCCCCTTTTTAAGGCCGTTAAGCCGATCTCAAAGAGGAGGTAGAAACAGTCTAGTTCCCCGCGGCTCTCGGCAAATTTTTCCAGGCGAAAAAAAAGAGATTCGGAAAGATCTGTTTTGCCCTGCGCGCGCCATAGTGAGCCTTGAATGGCTAGCAGCTCGTACCATTCCGCTCGTGCGAAAGCCCAGTCGGCCGGAAAATCGCCGTGGAAGGAAATTTCTTTTCCCTCCATGCCGTATTTCCTTCGGAAGTCCGCGAGCAGGCTAGCCACGTGTTCAATTTCTTGGTTACAACGAGCGAGCCAGATCGAATAGATCTGTTTCTGAAACACGGAACGATCTTTCGGAAGGAAAAAAGGCAGCAATTTAACCCTCGAGGTGCTGGGCTATAATCTGCAGGATAGTTATAAAAGGCAAAGCTTGAGCGCTGGCGCCGAACTCGTCCCAAATCTCGGAATTTTCCGAGATATGCCGGAGTACGGCCATCCTTTTTTTGGGGTCTTCCGGGGAGGCAAGCGCCACCCCCAGCAAAGTTTTGAGTTTGGCTAGCGTTGGTCGGTGTTTTTCTTGGGCGATGGATCCCAGGGCCTCCGCAGCTAGGCGAAGAACGCCAAAGGAAAAAGTTATGGTTTCCGGATTGGCGCGCAATTCACGGTCAGCTAGTTCTCCCATGAATTTTCGGTAACGAGGAAGGAAAGAGTCCTGAATAATTTCAGAATTATTGGTTTCTAGCAACGGGCGCAGCAAGCGCAAAGAAAGCAAGCGCACGGAATCTGCCGTGGAGCGATCTTTGCTTTTTTCCACCAGATCCGCCATGGCAAGCAAAAAGCTGGCTTTGTCTTTATAGACAAATCTGCTGATGTATCGATAGGTGAGAGGAACGCCGTTTAAACCGTGGAGGAAGAATTGGTCGCGTAGCGCATCCGGCAAGGGGATCAGAAAAGGACGACTATACCTCCCACCTTGGGCGTAGGATTTCTCATCATTATGGCCATGGATGCATTGCAATCCGCTACTATCTACTACGCAAATATGTCTACCTCTGTGAAAGAGCTTAGTGGCCCCGGAAAGAGCGAGGGGGAGAGTGAATGCGGTAGAAAGATCGAGCGGCCAGCTCCCGCAATTTCTAGAAATGGGACCATAGCGAACCAGAGAATCTTTGTGCAGAGCAAAAAGGTAAGCGTCACCAGGGGGAGTCCCATAGTGGGCATCCACTGCATTCGCGAGGATAGAAAGATCCACCGAGTGTGTTCGACCACTACAATGGTAGAAATAAGAAGATTCTGCCAAATTTTCGCGATTCGCAAAAAGCCCTATAGAAAGTAGATGTCCATTCATTTCTGTGTGCGCCCGAGTGTCACCAATGGGTGAGTGATTGGGCACCATCACGGAGCGCAACTCAGGAGGGTGATGTATTTTTACTTCTCGATTCACCCCTCCCTCCGCGTCCCACCTATAGCGAATTCCTTGCTCGATTGCTATATACATGATTTCGGTGCCGGCATCGCTCACCCATACGATATGGTTGTACTCATCCGTCGTAAACACGGAATTCGGCTCACTCTTCAGGGTGGTAGAATATTGGTAACTATCATCCCAGCACTGAACATTTTTCCCATTAGAGACGCAAATGGCGGGGGATGCGTCCTGTTTCTGGGAGTAGCTGCTGTATCCGTCCCAGGTCGTCAAGGAGTTGCGATACCCTCGCGCCAAAAGCTTCATTCCCTTTACATTAGGATTTTTTAGCGATGGCGGAAGGTCTTTTTCGCCATCCGTTGCGCACTTCAGCTCCCCTTTGTCGAGCACGCAAATCAAATTGGATTCCGCGTAACGAGCCGTCACCACGGCCGAAGGATTCTTCAACTCGCTCGAAAAAGGGAAGCGGAATTTACTCGGATCGCGAACCCTTCCCTCATTTTGGGTATTTTTTTCCCAGCAAACAAGCTGGGCATTGGCAATGGCGCAGGCGATGGTTCCGTCTCCGCCTAAGGAGAGGGAGCGAATGAAATCTCCGGCAGGCGCTTTCGCTAAAGCCGAAGGCAATAGCCCTAGGCTCCCCACGATCAACCCTAGAATCATTTGTTTCGTTACGTAAAACATTTTTCCTCCTTATTTTCCGGAATCCGTGCCTTCGAAGTTTTGAGCCACTTCGTTATAGTATTGATTCAAACCTTCGATCTCGATCGCGATAGCAAAGCCATTTTCTCCGAGGGAAATATGAGAAAAATCCGTTTCACAAATTTCTCGCACCTTTACATACACAGATTTCGCCGCCCTAAAGGTTTTTGGACGGTCGCCCTCCTGTGCTACCGCCATCAGGGCACCCAGTTGGGGCACCAGCGCGTCCACCTTTTTGGTTAAGGGGCCGGGGAGCGTAAGGCTCTTTAGCTGCAAGAATAATTTGTGAATTTGCGAATAAACATTGAAGGTGATTTTCGTATAAGGAGCGTCGTCTAGACCAAACTGCGTGGAGATAGCGTTCATGTTTTCGCTGAGGAATACAAGATCGGGATGGATCGCATCCATGTCTAGGTGTTGCATGAAAGATTTCGAATATCGAAACATCACAATTAGTTGCTGAAAAGCGAGCCAGGTTTTCGCATGACCCAGGCCCAAGGCGGGATCTTGCACATTCGTCAAAGCTTCTTGCGTCACCTTTTCCAAAAGAAAGAGGCGCCCCCAGTCTTCGCGCAATACATAAGCCTTGATCTTATGCAAAGTTTGGATTTGGGCGGTCAGCTGCTGGGCCACTTGCGCTGAATCAGCGGCCTGTACCGGGAGCGGTCCCGTTAAACTCGCGACCAAAACCCAAAGGGCGATCAATTTCCAAAAACAACTCATATCTCTATTCCCCCCCTCACGAATGAGAAAACCTGACGCGCCTCCCAAGGAGGCTGCGCCAGATTTTTTCCAATAGATCAACGAAGTATGTGGTCCAGTTTTTCCCGCATGGCCAGCAGCTCCACGGAAAGTGCGAAGGCCGCATCTCGCTCGAAAGTATCCGAAATATAAGCGCGGGCCAAAGTGATTTCCGCTTTCAGGCCATACAAACTATTTCTTACCTCGCGAGACAATACCCCCCTTGCGATTGATTTCGCATAAGTTCTAGCAGCGGCTTTTTTGATGGGCAATAAGTATACCCCATAATCAGAATGGTTCGTAAAGGGCTCGAGCTGATCTACCAAACGAATGGTGGCTATAGCTAAATCGGACGCCTCATTACGGTGCTCAGCATTAAAGGGGAGATCGAATTCCTCTTCTACAAATTCCTCCTCAGATTGAAGCGCGAGGATGCTCGAAATCCTTACGCCTCCGCCTTGCACATGACGCAACTCCAAAGACTGCAGGGATTCCCCTAAAGTAACCACATAGCTGGGATCGTTTCCTGGCACGAGGACTGTTCCCTTCACGTCGCCGTTTACCAATACCTCGATCGTCGCTTGTTGGTTCGCCTCTGCCTGGATAAAAACTTTCTTCACGAAGCGCCAATTGCCAAGGCTGAAACTTTTGGTTTCACCTGGCCGTATGAATATGTCCGAGCGCAACCACTCCACTGAATGTAAATTGCGATAGTCGAATGGGACTTCCGCGCGAGCCCCGAAGGGAGCCAACGCAAGAAATAGCACGCCTAAAACCAAACTCTTGAAATTCTTTTTTGACATAGAAAAACCTCCATTTTGTAGGGACTGCCCGAGCTTAGGAGCCTGGAGTTCCTGTTTCAATTTCAAAAAAAAATTATTGGCGCGAATGCTGAGGCGAAAGAGGCGGAGAGCTATTTGATGAAATAGGAAATGAGTTCTGTTGGGATATGAAAAGCCGAAATTTTTGGAATCGGAAGTCCCAGCCGAGTCATACGAATCCAGAGACGACCCAGTGATCCGCATTTTCTCCCCAGCGCATCTTGTAAACATAGTTCAGATCGTCGCGCGCGGACGGCATCGCCAGAAAATTGCCGAAAAAATGGAAAGCGAAGAAAAAGATTCAAGGAATCTTGGATGATTAAGAATGGTGCCCAGGACAGGAATCGCCCGAGAGCTCGCGTCGCCGTCACGGCGCCGCTCCTCTCGGGCCTGGGTCTTCGCTAAGAATCGCATCACGCGATTCTTCCCCGCGCTAGGTCGCTTTCGCGACCCATCGCGGGTCGCGAATCCCCTTCGATTCCTGTCCTGGGGCGAAAACAAAAAATCCGCCTCCGCACTATGTGCGAAGCCGGATTTTTGTTGGTGCCCAGGACAGGAATCGCCCGAGAGCTCGCGTCGCCGTCACGGCGCCGCTCCTCTCGGGCCTGGGAAACTCCTAGCAAAGCCCTCACGGCTTTGCTCCCCGCGCGAACTCGCTCGCGCGAGTCCCCGCAGGTCGGAATTTCCCTTCGATTCCTGTTCTTAGGCGAAAACAAAAAACCGAAGCCGATCACCTCGTGATCAACTCCGGTTTTTGTTGGTGCCCAGGACAGGAATCGAACCTGCACACTGTTACATACACGGCCCTGAACCGTGCGCGTCTACCAATTCCGCCACCTGGGCATTCCTAAATTTCAGATCCTCCGCAATCCCTGAAC
>JAKFYM010000201.1 GCA_021730855.1 Bdellovibrionales bacterium | reverse complement strand
GGAAACGAGAAGCCAGGGCCCGTCATCCTGTAAAAATTTACCTGGAGTAGCACATGGGTTTCTCTCCGCGCCCCGCCACCGAGGATGACCTCGACCAAATCGTTGCGATCGATAAGACGGCCAATTCCCCACCTTGGTCGCGTCCCGCTTTCCAATCCGAGCTGGAAAAAAAGCAGACTCATTTCTGGGTGGTCACCGAGGATGAGGACGACGACCAAATCCTAGCCTATGCCGTGGTGGCTGCTCCCGCCGAACAGGCCCATCTGCAAACCTTTGCGGTCCATCCGAGCCAGCGCCGCCGCGGCCTTGGCAGCTACCTCATGCGCCAATTGATCGCCTTTTTGATGCGCCAGAAGGTCGATAGCCTTGTGCTCGAGGTGAGGCGGGGCAATGCCGCCGCGATCCAGCTTTACCAATCCTTGGGTTTTGTGGTCATCCACACCATGAAAAGCTTTTATCCCGATGGGGAGGATGCTTTTTCCATGATCTATCTCATGGAACGGAATAAGCTCAGCGGCGACCCCGACGTGGACTTTGATGCAGACACCGATGGAAAAAAGAATATTCATTGAGGACGAGCACCTGATTGCCGTGCAGAAACACGCCGGGGAGCTCGTGGTCGCGGATCGTTGGGGACGCGAAACCAATATTCTTCTCCACCAGGTGGGCGCCTTTTTGCGGGAAAAAGGCCATAAGCTGGATGAATCAGGCCGTGATCTCTATCCCGTGCACCGTCTAGATCGCGAGACCAGCGGAGTCGTGCTCTTTGCCAAACACAAGGATTCCCACCGCGCGCTCTCCAAGATGTTTGAGGCCAGGGAAATGCAGAAGACGTATTGGGCGCTCACGGCCGGCCTTCCCGAATGGGATCACTGTGTTTGCGAGGTGCCACTCCTGCGGGCCGAAGGGAAAAAGGGGCGTGGTCGCGCGCTTGTGGACCTCAAGCGAGGCAAGCCCTCTTCCACGGAATTTCAAGTGCGGGAGCGTTTTGGTGATATCGGTTGGATCGAGGCCTATCCGCATACCGGACGTCTCCATCAGATTCGTTTGCACCTGCGCACCTTGGGGATTCCCATTCTCTGGGATGAGGCCTATTGGAATGAAGGTTGGAAGAGCGCCTTTTTCTCAGACCTTAGCCCCCAACGCCTGCCGCTTCATGCTCGATCCCTGCAGTTTGTGCATCCCTTCACACAGAAGGAAATCTTGATCGAATGCCCGATGGAAGAAGACATGCGCAATCTTCTGCATAAGTTGAAAGAAGCAACCAAGTATCGCCCTACGTAGGAGCTTTCCCACCTAGGCGGCTCAGCAATCCCAAAAAATCCTCGGGGATTTCCGCGAGCCAGTCGTGGTCTCCCAGCTCTGGATCGCGGAGGGAAAGCTTCCAAGCATGCAGGGCGGGCCGGCGAAAGACTTCCGACCATGGCTTCTTGGCGTATTTTTTGTCTCCGAGCAGGGCGTGGCCGGCATGGGCAAAATGCACGCGGATCTGGTGCGAGCGTCCGGTGAGTAGCCGGACCTGCATCAGCGCGGAATTTCCGAGATGTTGGAGTCGACGGTATTGCGTGACGGCTTCTTCGCCCTTGGCGTCCACAAAAACTTCATTCGTCTCCGTTTTTTTTCGTAAACGAAAATCATAGGTGCCGCTCTCCCCAGGATCGCCCTTGGCAATCGCCAAATAGGTACGTTCGAGCCGATTCTCCTGAAGGGCGCGGCTTAAAGTTTTGGCGGCCTGGGGGGATTTGGCCAGCACCAGAGCTCCGGAAGTATTGCGGTCCAAGCGATGCACGGGCGCGAGAAAAGGATAGCCTCCACTTTTCCGCAGCAAGCCGGCCAGGTCTTCGTCTCCCGATTTATCTCCCTGGGAGAGAATGCCGGCGGGTTTGTTGGCCACGAGAAAATGCGGATTCTGAAAGACAATCCATTCCTTCATTTCCGCTCTCCGAATAGAGCGGTGCCCACGCGGATCATCGTGGCCCCTTCTAGGATGGCTTCGGGATAGTCGTGGCTCATGCCCATCGAGAGCTCTCGCAAAGGAAGGCGATAGGCGCCCTCGCGGTTCACGGCTTCGAGCAAACCACGCAAGGAGGCAAAGGGGCGGCGTTTTTCATTTGTGGGCGCGGGAATGCACATCAAGCCGCGGATCTCGAGATGTGGAAGAGTGGTCAGTTGCTCGAGCAATCGCGCTAGCTGGGCATCGGCCACCCCGGCCTTGCTGCCTTCGGCATCCACATTCACTTCCACCAGGGCCGGCAGCACGAGGCCCTTCGCAGCGGCGGCTTTGTCCAATTTCTGTGCGAGCGTGAAGGAGTCCAGGGCATGAAAAAGCGTGAAATTTCCGGGAAGGAATTTGGCTTTATTCGACTGCAAGGAGCCAATGAAATGCCAGCGCAGCTCGGGCATGGCATTTACTTTTCCCAGAGCCTCCTGCACATAGTTTTCCCCAAAATCGCGCACGCCCAAAGCCGCCAGTACAGCCACTTCTTCTGCACTTTTGGTCTTGCTCACCCCGATCAAGAGCACGTCTTTTTCGGCTCGTCCGGCAAGCTGGCAAGCCTCGCGTATTTTCTCGCGTACCGCATCTAGCCGCTCTTGTGTCATTTGTGTTCCTGAAAGGCGGAGCGGCTATGCCCGGAGATTTTTTCGAGCAAAGATAGAGTTTCCCCCAAAGGGAGCCCCACCACATTGGTGTAAGAACCCGCAAATTTTTCCACGAGCGCAGCACCATACCCCTGGGCGCCGTAGGCTCCGGCCTTGTCCATAGGTTCTCCTGTTTTCACGTACCAATGGATCCAGTCTTTGGCGAGGGGGAAAAACTTCACCCGCGTTGTTACATGGATGGATTTTTTCGTGCTCTTTTTGCCGTTCATCGCGAGCACGGTCACGCCCGTGGCCACGGTATGCCAGTTGCCGGAGAGTCGTTTCAGCATCAGGCAGGCCTCGGTCTCGTCGGCCGGCTTACTCAACACTTTTTCTTTAAGAAAAACGAGCGTGTCCGCAGCGAGAATCAGTGCCTCCGTGCAGCCGCTCGCCCGTAACTCGGCGGCACAGGCTTCCGCCTTAGCGTCAGAAATCCGACGCACGATCTGGCCCGGCTGTTCTTTCCTGCGGTTCTTGGGGGCCGCTAGCTCTGGCTCTGCGGGCACATGCACCTGAAACCGGATGCTGGCTTGGCTGAGCAGGTCTTTACGACGGGGGGAGCGCGAAGCTAAGTAGAGAGGAATCATAGGCATGGTGGAAATATCAAAAAAAGCCGTAAATTTACAACTATTTAGCTTTAGATAGGAAAACCTTGAGTGGGCTTTCCAAAGTGCTATACTTTTGGAAGGAGGAAGGTGCCATGGTGTACAGGAAGTACCAGTCACTGATCAGAACAGCAACCGTCGTTATTTTGGCAGGCAGTTTGTGGGCCTGCGTTTCTACCGGAAGCCGTCGTTCAGATCCATCAGTCATCAAAGAGGAAACCGAATACCATCAGTTTGACGGCCGCGAGCCCTCATCTCTGCGTGGGGATTTCGTGTGGCTCAATGAAGTGGAAGATAAGTTCGGCCGCATCGCTGCAGAGTCCAGCAATCGCGCGGTAGCGAGCCAAAACAAACAAGAAATATTAATGAAGGACAAAGGCTGGTCATTCAGTTATTTGCCCAAGACCAATCATTTCTACGTGGACATCCAAGGTACCTCGTACAAAATGGTGCAAACCAAGATCAATGATGGGGAACGTTTTGCTTTTGCCGCGGAAGGGCAGGCGGAAAATCCTATCACCTTTTCCGTGACCAAGGGCGAAGGGCGCAAAGTGGCTAGCTTGGCTTGCGATACAGAAATCTCTTTCTGGAATAAAACGTCCAATGCCTACGAAACCAACCGTAAGCAGATCCAAGGAAAATCCTGTGAGCGTCTGCTGAACTTACTGAAGGATTACGTGCCTTGAAAAGAATAGCCCCTGCAGTGTTGGCCCTTGCGCTTCTCCTCTTTTCCTCCGCGCGCGCGCAAGCCGCCAATGCAGGGGACGCTGCCCTCACCGTGGCCCTTAGCACGGTGTCGGGGGCGGTGCTCGGGGCATCTACCCTGCCGTTCTACGAAGACTCCGGCAAACATACGAAAAATATCTTTTATGGAGCCGCCATCGGGGCCGTCACAGGCGTCTTGATTGCGGCCTTCGCCGGAGTGAAAGAGGGCGAAGAAGTGGAAGACGAGGCCCGTTTGCAGCGCCTCATCCATCCTGAAAGCACCGCGGCCCTCAGGCCTGCGGCGCCCTCCAGCCCAAAGGATCTGCTCGTCTGGGCACCCATCAAAAAATTCCGCTTCTAGCTTACGCCTCACTCGGCGGAGCAGGAGGTGCGGCTGGTTCCGGAGCCACTTCCGTTGTGCGGCGTGGGGCGGCCAAGCTGAGCTTTTCCCCCTCCACTTTAAAGTCCTCGATATGCAGCGTCTGGTCGCCCTTGATCGACACCTTCATGCTGAAGCGCTCTTCCAGCCGATCGAGTGTATCGCGCTCGTCTTGGAAAAGAGTGTCCACCACTTCGGGATGCGCCACCACGCGGGCGCCCACGGTGCCGCCTTCCAGGGCCGCTCGCTCCAGTTCCCGAAAGATGTCGTAGCAAACCGTCCGTAGGTTCTTGGTGAAGCCTTTGCCATTGCAATAAGGGCAGGGCTCACAGAGCACATGGTTTAGCGATTCCCGCGTGCGCTTGCGGGTCATCTGGATCAGGCCCAGCTCAGAGATGCGCAAGATATTGGTCTTGGCGCGGTCCTTCTTCAGGGCGTCCTCGAGGGTACGGTACACTTTCTCCCGGTGCGAAGCTTTTTCCATGTCGATGAGATCGATGATGATGATCCCGCCCACATTGCGCAGACGCAGCTGGTAGGCCACCTCCTTCACGGCTTCCATATTGGTCTTAAAAATGGTCTCTTCGAGATTTTTCTTCCCCGTGAATTTTCCGGTGTTCACGTCAATCACGGTGAGGGCTTCGGTTTGGTCCACGATCAAATAGCCGCCGCTCTTGAGCCAGACTTTTCGGTTCAGGGCGCGCACGATTTCGCTCTCGATGCCATAAGCGTCGAAGATAGGGTCTTTTCCTGTATAGCGCACCACGCGGTTCACTAGATGAGGAGCAAACTGTTCGGCGAATTCCACCACGTAGGAGTGCACCCGGGGAGAATCCACCACGAGGCGGTGGATATCGTCCGTGAAAAAGTCGCGTACGGTTTTGAGCACCACGTTCAGGTCTTCGTATAGGCAGAAAGGCGCTTTTTGCGTCTCCACCTTCCGCTTCACCGTGGCCCAGAGGTTCAAGAGATAATTGATTTCGTTCGTGAGCTGCTCGTTGGTCTGTTCAGCGGCCACGGTGCGCACGATGATGCCCATGCCGGGTGGGCGTAGTTCATCCACGATCTCGCGCAGGCGCCGGCGTTCTTCGCCCGAAGCAATCTTCCGGGAAACTCCCACATGGTCCACCGTGGGCATCAGCACCACATGGCGGCCAGGCAGAGAAATGTGGCAAGTCAGTCGGGCGCCTTTGGTGCCCATGGGCTCTTTTGCCACCTGCACCACCACATCCTGGCCTTCTTTGACCACGTCTTGGATATTGAGGCGGGGACGCATCGGCTTCGAGCGGGAGCGTCCGCGGCCGCGATAGCGATCTTGGCGGGTGTGTTGTCCACGCGAAGCGGCAGGAGTGAAGCGCCGGCCCTCTTCTTCTTCGGCGCCTTCGCCCTCGGCTTCCGGGGCTGCGGCTCCTTCTTCAGGAGGCACGGTTTTGTTGTCGATCTCTTCAATTTCGCCCAAATTGCGTTCGGCCAAAATGTCGGCCGCTTCAAACTCGATGGGAGTGCCACTGCCTTCTTCTTCGGCTTCCGGAGCGCTCTCGGCTTCCAGGGCTTGTGGGGGAGGGCCTTCGTCCTCACCCTCTTCTTCTTCCTCTTCAGATTCGTAGACAATGTCGCCCACGTACAGGAAGGCGGCGCGTTCGAGGCCAATATCCACGAAAGCGGCCTGCATGCCGGGAAGGACACGCACAATGCGGCCTTTATAGACGTTGCCGACAATGCTTTTGTTTTTCTCGTACTCGATGGAAAGGTCGGAAATTTCCCCATCTTCCAGGAGGGCTACGCGAATTTCGGGGAGGGTTGCGTTAATGACTAGTTCAGAGGGCATAGAGTTCTCACTTTTTCATGCTGCGAAACTAGGAGCAATGAATTGCCATAGCTTCGGGTCTGCAGGTATTCTGCACTTATTCTACCTTGAGGCAACCCAAAAGGGGGTCGCTGAAAAAGCGGATCTCTAGCTTTACTTATAGGAGCGAACAGGAGTGAAAGCAAGGGGATGTCAACTTGTGCGCCCTAGAGAAGCGCGGTAAGGTGTTGCGCTGTGCCATTTTTTGATGAGATTCCTCTCGAGAGAGGAGAAAAACGCAAACGCCGGCGAGAGCGGATCACCATTGTTTTGGTGTCCGTGGCCCTCGTGGTGCTGTCGATTTTTTTGCTCCGTTTGGCCAAGCTTTCCAATACCCTGCCCTTTGTTAACTCGATCTTCTTTTTCGGCATCATCAACCTCAATTTGATCCTGCTCGCGATCCTGGTCTTTTTGATTTTCCGGAATCTTTCCAAGCTATTGATTGAGCGCCGTAAAGGGCTCTTGGGATCTAAGCTAAAAACAAAACTAGTTTTAAGCTTTCTCACGCTCTCGATCGTTCCGGCGATTGTGCTTTTTTTGATCTCCGCCTTCTACATCAACTCCACTTTCGACAAATGGTTCAGCGTGAAGGTGGGGAATACCCTCCAGGCCTCGCTCGAGATCACGGATCTTTATTACAAAAATAGCCAGGCCAGTGCCCATCACTTTGCCGAGCGTATCCAGGAGGAGGTGCGCACGCGCATGGATCTCGAGGATCGTTATGCCCGCGTGCGCCTGGCCCGCGAGCTTCCACAGCTGCGCTCGAAATATGCCGTGGATGCGGTGGAGGTGTATTGGCACCCACTTGATCCCCGCACTCTCGTGGTGAAGTCAGAGATGAATCCCGAGCTTTTCCCGCGCCTGCCTATCGATACGGTGCAGAACGCACTGGATGGGGAAATCATCTCGCTCGTGCAGCATGTGGGCACGGGGGATGTGTTGCGAGCGATCATTCCCCTGCGTAAGGCCGCGCCCAGCCGCAAGATCGTGGGTGCCTTGGCCGTGAACTATCACCTGCCGCTCAGCTTGGTGAATAAGGTCGATGAGATTTCCTCCACCTATGCTGATTTTCGCGATGTGAATCCGCTCAAGTATCCGGTGAAGACGATTTATTTCGCGATCCTCATTCTCATCACCCTCCTGGTGATTTTTGCGGCAATTTGGGTGGGCTTCTATCTAGCGCGGCAAATGACCCTACCTCTAGAGCACCTGGCCCTTGCGGTGAGCGAAGTGGGGAGCGGAAACCTCGATGTAGAAATCCAAAATTTGGGCGACGACGAAATCGCCACGGTGAGCATGGCCTTCAACAAAATGACGGCCGACCTCAAAGAAAACCGCGATCATCTGCAGTCCACCTATTCCACCTTGCGCTCGACCAACGAGGAGCTGCAAGAAAAGCGGCGATATCTTGAGGCCATCCTCGCCAACGTGAGCGCCGGCGTTTGTTCCGTGAGCTCCGAATCCACGATCACCACGATCAATAAATCGGCGGCGAATCTCCTAGGTGTGCAGAGTGAAACCGTGATCGGCACTAGGCTAGAGGATGTGCTGGTTGGGCCCTTGGCGGAGCTCCATCTCAGCATCGAGCAAGTCCTCGAGACCGGGGGCAAGGAAACGATCTTTAAGTACCTGAACATCGCGGCCAAGGACGCCCGCCCGCTTTCCCTCCTGGTAACCATCACTCCGCTCTACGACACCGATTC
>JAKFYM010000161.1 GCA_021730855.1 Bdellovibrionales bacterium | reverse complement strand
GAGCGCCGGGATATAACAATCCCCACACTCCAGGCCGCTTCCTTACGAACTCACTCTATCGCTTGCTCTTACGCAACCCTGTCCATTCTATCCGCCAGCAAGTCCACATTCGTGGTTCTTCTCGCGATCGATCGACGTATCGCAGGTGTGGCGCCTAGCACGGCTCCCATTAGGACGAACGACAAGAACCACCAGCCTGGAGCTAAGTCCACGCGATCTTTCATTGTCTGGTTGAAAACCGGCAGCAGCAAGAAGCTATCCACCGCCCAGCACACCACTCCTGCCACCACACCCCAGCTCGTCGCTAGTCCGGTTGTGGCTTGGCGGGGAGGAAGTAGAGCGCCGAAGAGCGCGCCCACTGCTCCCGTGCAGAGCAGATGCACGAGCACGCCCGTGACCACTGGGCCGGCTCCGCCAAGTAGCGCGTCTACTCCGTAGAAGAGCGCGCCCACCATTTCCATGGGATGCCAGAAGCCCATGCCGGCTGCTGAGCTCACCACCATCATAAGCAGAGCCATGGCGGCTCCTCCCAAGAGGCCCGCGATTGTTCCCGCGAGGATGTTCGTCGATTTGTAGTCACTGCCGCGTACCATAGAAGTTGTGTACATATTTTCTCCCTTGCTAAAATTTTTACGAAAAGGTTTCACGAATTACAGACTTGTTAGGTTTTCGGCCATCTCTGCTTGCAGGTTGGCCGTAAGGTGTGAGTGTTGCTCAAAAATCGGGATGATTTTCGCTATGTGGTTACGGAAGACAGAGTCGCGTGGGAGTTCGCCCATCCCGGCGCGGATCTGGTCAATGTCTTGGTCGTGCATGCTACGGGCCACGCTCAAGAGCTCGCGGTCAAACTCAGGTCCCGAAAGACCCTGCAACCGTTGCATCGCCGTATGGTAGGTGATGGCGCGGCGGCGGGCTTCGATGCTGGAGGGGCGGCCGTCGCTAGGAAGGGCGGCTTCGATGGAGAGCAGGCGTTTGTCGAAGAAGCGGCGATCGCGTTCCAGACGTTGGCCATAGGCGCGCACTTCCGAAGTGGAGCCTTTTTCCTGAGCAAGGCGCCCGAGGGAAATCTCAAACTGGTTGGACATATGTAGGAGCTCCGGCAGGGTGACGCTGGAAGCAAGCATTTCACCGCCCTCGCTACCGATAAAGGAATCTTCGTCGGAGGGCGCGGGAGTGGCCACTACGGGAGCATTACGACTTGGGCTCGGGCTGGCGGCCGGTGGGGTGGGGCGATTGGCTGCATCCATTTGTTCGTCCCGCGAGTCTGGAAATTCCATATCGGCATTGCTGGGCATTGGGCCGATTTCCTCATTTTCTCGCATTGGGCTCGCCAATTTTTCTTTGAGCGGGCTACCCACTTGGCTGGTGGTGTCGTTGGCGCTGGAGCGCAGTTCTTCGGCGAAAGTTCCGTAGCTCAGTCCGGCCGAAAAAAGAAAGACTGAGAGTGTGATTTTTTTGTTCATGATTTGATCTCCTCTTAAAGCAAATAGTTCTTATGGGGAGATTGCAAACCGTATGCCCAAAAAGAGCCGCGGGCTTTTTGCCTCAGAGGAGAGGCTCTAGTCGATGTTTTCTGTCGTCGGGACAAGGGTACGGAGACGGGCGATCAATTCGTCGAGAAAGGGCGCCGGAATCAAACCGGGTCGCTCAAATACCAAGTCGGATTTTTTGAACGCCATAATGGTAGGAATGGAACGTACTTGGAAGGCTGAGGCGAGGTCCGCGGCCTTTTCCGTGTTCACTTTGCCAAAAAAAACATCTGGGTGACGGGCAGCTGCTTCCGCAAAAATAGGGGCGAACGCCTTGCAGGGGCCGCACCATTCGGCCCAAAAATCGAGAATAACGATTTCGTTTTCGTCCACGATGGCATCAAAGGTGTCGAGGGTGACGTCGTTCATGCCCTAGGGCTAACACGGAGATTAGCTGCGCGCAAAAAATTGCGTGAGCGTCTGCCACCATGATTTTTTGGGTTTATTGTCAATGAGGTAGAAACCGTGGGACTCGAGGGGTGGCTTTTTTCCTTCCTCGGCGTGATTCATCACGTAGCGGTCGGGGCCATAAGCAGGATGGGAGTGGTCTAGTATTTCCTCATGGGCGAGGGGAGGGACGGCTTTCAGGTGTTTGGGTTGGTCTTGCGATTCTAGGCGTCGATCGTATTTCATGGGCACCTCTCGACGATATCTAGTGCAAGTTGTTGGCCAGCTGGGAAAGCCCGACTCGTTGCCTAGTTTAGATCTCCATTTCGGCCAGCCGGCAAAATTCCGCTTCCGTCATTCGCTGCACCGTCCACTCGCTCATCGGCTTGGCGCCGAGGCGGTGGTAGAAAGAGAGCGCTCTTTTGTTCCAATCGAGCACCGACCATTCGAGCCTGCCGCATTCACGTTGTTTGGCGATCCGCGCGAGCTCGCGCAGGAGGTGGAGGCCGATGCCGGCGCTGCGGTTTTCGGGCCGCACGAATAGATCTTCTAAATAGATGCCGGGCCGGCCGAGGAAGGTGGAGAAGCTGTGGAAAAAGAGAGCAAAGGCCACGGCCTTGCCCTCGAGTTCGGCGAGTAGCACTTCGGCCACGCGGGGGCCTTCGAAGAGCGAGCGTTCGAGGATCTCGGGGGTGGCCACCACTTCGTGGGAGAGTTTTTCAAAATCTGCCAGGCCCTGGATTAGGTCGAGGATCACGGGCACATCTTTTTTTTCCGCCGGGCGGATCACGAGATTTTTCATCTTTCCTCAGTATTCTGGTTTTTGTCGCTGCTGTTTTTTGTTCGACAGTCGTTTTTTATTTTCTTGCCGCTTTTTCTTCGCCGCATAGGTGGGCTTGGTTTTTTTTCGTTTCTTGGGTGGATAGAGGGCGGGCAACAATAGCGCACGCAACTTCTCCAAACAATCCTCCTGATTGCGTCTTTGGTCGCGAAAGCGATCGCTCATCAGCACGAGCTCCCCCTCCACCGTGAGCCGATTCCCCCAGAGCGCGAGAAAACGCGCCAACACATCCGGGGGGAGGGCGTGGCTGTCGAGTGGAGCCCAGCGCAGCACGGCCTTGCTGTTTACTTTGTTTACGTTCTGTCCGCCGGGCCCGGAGCTGCGGGTATAGGAAAAATGCAACTCATGGGGGGGAATCTTGATTTCTGCGCTCACGATCAGCATAGTGGCATTATACCGGAGTTGCCCGATGACGAAAGATGCTCGACTAGTCTATTCCACCGATCCCAACGTGCAGAAGTGCCCAAAGTGCAAGGAGCTCACCTGCCAATGCGTGCCCGAGGACAAGGTGCCGGCCAAGGGCCTCACCGTGGTGATGCGGATCGAGAAGCAGGGCCGGAACGGAAAATCAGTGACCGTGATTGATCGCTTTCCCCGACAAGAGGCCTACCTGCAGGGCTTAACCACCGAGCTCAAGAAAAAATGTGGATCGGGCGGCACCTTCCGGATGGGAGAGAAAGACGCGCTGATTGAAATTCAGGGCGATAAGCGCGAGCTGGTGCGGGCGCTGCTGGAGAAAAAGGGCCTAAAGGTAAAGGGCTGAGTCTGCTCGGCTTCGTGGTTTCCGCCCTGGCCACTGCCGGATCTTTTGCCCTTCATGGGGGAGGCGCAGAGCCAGGAAATTGCGCGAAGCGAAACCGAATGCCTGTGGGCGCGCGAGGACGGACGGCCCCTCATGGCGGCCCTGCGGCTTTAAGTGGGAGAGAGCCCTGCGAAAGACCTATTGCGTCAACCAGCGGCTCTCTTTTCTGTGCTAGACTGGCCGGATGACTTTTTCCAAAGGCCGCGGGGCCGGCAGCAACCAGACGGGGCGATTTGAGAAAAACCTTGTGGAGCGGGAGCCCCTAGATCCGCTTGAGGAGTCGAAGCCTTCCACGCTATTTTTTACCGACAAGAGTCGCTCCATCCTAACCCGCAACGACAGCCCCGACATTCCCTTTGCGGTGAGCGTGAATCCTTATCGTGGTTGTGAGCACGGCTGCGTCTATTGTTATGCGCGACCCACGCATGAGTACCTCGGCCTTTCGGCGGGCCTGGATTTCGAGACCAAAGTTTTTGTGAAAAAAGAGGCGCCCCTGCTCCTGCGCAAGGAATTGCTTTCGCCTCGCTACCGCCCCGAGGCCATCACCTTTAGCGGAGTCACTGACTGTTACCAGCCCGCCGAGCGGCGCTTTCGTCTCACCCGCGCCTGCCTCGAGGTGCTGACCGCCTTTCGCAATCCCTTCTCGATCATCACCAAGAACCAGGGGGTGCTCCAGGATCTGGACCTAATCCAGGAAATGGCGGCATTGAAGGCTGCGGCTGTTTTCATCACCATCACCACCCTCGATGCCGATCTTTGCGCCATTCTCGAGCCTCGCACTTCTCGCCCTGCTGCCCGGCTCGAGACCGTGCGGCGCCTGAGGGAGGCGGGAGTGCCCGTGGGTGTGATGATCGCGCCGGTGATTCCCTCTCTCACCGACCATGAATTGCCCAAGATCCTCGAAGCCGCCGCTGCGGCCGGCGCGCAGTTTGCCGCTTTTGTGCCCCTGCGGCTGCCACATTCGGTCTCCGATCTTTTCAGTGAATGGCTTGGGCAGCATTTTCCCGACCGTAAGGAGAAAGTACTGAACCGCATTCGTTCGCTGCGTGAGGGAAAGCTAAATGATCCTGATTTTGGTTCGCGTATGCAGGGCAAAGGGCAGTTTGCGGAAATCCTGCGGGCGATGTTTCGGCGGTATGCCCGCTTATACGGCCTAAATAAAACGTCCTTAGAGTTGAGCACAGAGCATTTTCAGCGCCCCGGCGAGCAGCTTCCGCTCTTTTAGAGCTCTTAGAGTGAGGCAATTCTGCCTCTGCGCTTGAGGGGAGTAGCCCGTTACAATCTAGATAGGGGGTTTTATGGCGTTTGTGAATCACCCAGAATTCTTTACTGGTCCGGAGGAAGAGATCTTGTCCTTCGCCGGGCGGGACGCGCATTTCTCCCGGCCGGCGGAGGCCGTGGCCTTGGTGTTATTTTCCGGAGCTGCCGATCCTTCGATCGTGCAGAGCCTACAGCGCCAGGGAATGGCCACCTTGGTGCTGGATTTGCCTCCCGAGATTTCGTCCCCCCTTGCGCGCGTGGAAGAGGCGAGTGCGTGGGCCGAGGAGCATTTCCCCGAGCTACCCCTTGGGTACTGCGGTTTTGGGGATGGGCTCACCAACCTGCTTCCCGCGGCAGTGAAACACGAGGCGTTTGCGGTGGTGGGGGTGGAGGGAAGAATTTCTTTGCTCGAGACCAAGCTTCCTATTTTGCTCTTGGGGGAAAAGAGCGAGATCGTCGAGCACAATCGGCTTGCTTTGGAACTCTTGCCGAGGGGCAGGCTAGTGGAGACGAAGGAAAAAGTTTCGCATCATCTGCAGTCGTGGCTGCAGCAGCATTTGCCGCCTTTGGAGAGTAGGCGAGGGAGAGCGAATCCCTCCTCGCCTCATGCTTCGTTATCAGACCACTTCTAGACTCTTTCTTGTGACTGGGCTGTGCGGGCGGAACTGCGACCGCCGCGGCGGCTATCGGCACTGCGGGCGATGGTTCCCGTGCGCAGGGCGCTTTGGCGCGGCTTACGGGCCGTGGCGGTGCGGGTGGTGCGAGCGGTAGTTGCGCCACGAGCGGTGCCACGACTAGATGCCGAGCGGGCACTGCGGCTTGTTCCGGTGCTGCTGCCGTTCATGCGACTCGTACGACTGGAATTTTTGCTGTTTCTCATAATAGATCCTCCAAATTAGAAGTCGGGTTCTCGCAGGCGGGTGCAAATCGCAGACCAAAAAAATTCAGGCTTCGAAATTGCAATGAAAGGTAAGGAGACGCAAGACAGTGAGAGGCGCGGCCGTACTGGAGTCGCGCCGAAAAGCTGCAAATGCCAGAAGAAGCCCAAACCAACCACACCACAACAGAGGAGAAGTGAGTGAAAGAAAAAACAAAGGCAAAAAAGTCCGTTCGTAAGCCCAAAACAGAACCTAAAAAGAATGCCAGTGGCCTGAGTGAGAAACAGCCCAAGGGCTTTGACCAAAATCGCGGAACCGACGAGCGCCCTCGTCCGCATGGGGTGCACTTAGCGTAGAGAGGAAGCGGGGCGCACCGCTACAGCGGCTGCATCACTAGCATCCTAAAGAGGAAAATCGCCCCGAATCTAAGCGTGGCATTGCGCTTGCTACATTTTTTGGCTCTTCCTGGATCCATTTTTAGGAACAAACACATGAAAGCAGCTAAAAAACATTCCTTTTCTCGGCCGGATCCAAAGGTGCTGTGGGAGCGCTTTCGCGATATCCGGCGGGTGCTGCCTCAGCTTTCGCTTTCCCTCAAAGTAGAAGACTGCGCTCTTTCCACCACCGCCGAGACCAGCCCGCCGAAATGGCATCTAGCTCATACCACTTGGTTCTTCGAGCATTTTTTCTTGCGCCAATGGGAGCCCGATTTTCGCGCGCATGATCCTGCCTACCACTATCTTTTTAATTCCTACTACCAAACGGTGGGAGCGTTCTTGCCCAAGAGCCAAAGAGGGCTTCTTTCACGTCCCACGTTAGGCGAGGTACTTTTTTATCGGCAAAGCATCGATGCCCGTGTGGAGGTTGTGCTTGGGGGCGCGCGAATGCGCGATCTGCCCGCGATGGAGCGCATACTGCGGCTGGGCCTAGAGCATGAGCAGCAGCATCAGGAGCTTTTCCTCATGGACGTGAAGCAGAATTTTTATCTGCAGCCGCTGCGCCCCGCTTTCCGGGAGAAAAACCTCCCCTCTCCCTTAGCCGATACGAAGCCAAGCGAACTTTGGCAGGAGATTTCCGGCGGAAATTTTTCGATTGGGGCCCACTCCGGGGAGGAATTTTCTTTTGACAATGAGGGCGCTCGCCACCGCGTGTGGTTGGAGCCTTTTCAATTGGCCACGGGCCTCGTGAGCAATGCCGATTACCTAAAATTTATTGAGGACGGAGCCTACAAAAATCCCCGTTGGTGGCTCTCGGATGGTTGGGATTGGATGCAGGAACAGAAAATTAGTGCGCCCCTTTATTGGGAAAAAAATGGAAGCGAATGGGAGCTCATGACACTTTACGGAATGCGGGTGCTCGAGCCCATGGAGCCGGTGGCGCATCTTTCTTATTATGAGGCCCAGGCCTTTGCCCGCTGGAGTGATTGTCGCCTGCCCACGGAGGCGGAGTGGGAGGTGGCTGCAAGCCGCGAGCTCGTGGAAGGGCAGTTTTTGGAGCGAGAACATTTTCATCCGGAGCTTTTGCCAAAACCCGTGGGGATTTCGCAGCTGCACGGCACGCTCTGGGAGTGGACGCAAAGCGCCTACCTTCCATATCCCCGCTACCAGCCTTTTGCCGACGAGCTGGCCGAGTACAACGGAAAATTTTTTTCTGGCCAGATGGTCCTGCGGGGCGGCAGCTGCGTCACCCCGATTTCGCACTATCGTCCCTCGTACCGAAATTTTTATTACCCCCAGATGCGCTGGCAGTTTTCCGGCCTGCGCTTAGCCAAAGACCTATAGGAGGATCCCATGCCCACTCGTTTACTTGTGGAACAGCTTTCTCTTTTTGACGAAAATGGCATGCGTGAGGAGATCCTCGAGGGGCTCTCCGCCCAGCGCAAAAGCATTCCCGCCAAATATCTCTATGACCAAAGGGGCTCCGCTTTTTTTGAAGAAATTTGCGAAACTCCGGAATACTACGTGACCCGCACCGAGCTGCAGGTCTTGCGGGAGCATAGCCGGGAGATGTGCGGCTTGATGGGAGAGGGCGTGGTCCTGCTCGAGCCCGGAGCCGGGGCGGCGATCAAGGTGCGCCACCTCCTAGCGAGGTTGGAAAAGCCTGCGGCCTATGTGCCCATTGAGATCTGCGCGCCCGCGCTGCTAGAAGCGTCGAGGAAAATCCAGGGAGATTTTCCTCGACG
>JAKFYM010000061.1 GCA_021730855.1 Bdellovibrionales bacterium | reverse complement strand
CCTTTGGACACCCACCGTGGCCTCCTCTACTCTCAAAAAAGAGTACCATACTGATCTTTCTGCCATAAGAGAAATGTGCCTGGCTATGGGAGGAAAAGTTAATCCCTGGCTTGGATCTCATGAGCCATCGGCCTTCTCGGCGCGCGGAAATAGGTGCGAGGAGAATAGGCCACGAGATCCGCGAGCTTCGCCATATAAATGCAGGCAAAACGCTCGGTCTGGTGGGCGAAATAACTTTCTTCGTTCCCGGCCCGCATCACCTCGCCCCAGTATTTATTGAACTGTGACTGGTGCTTGCGGATCAGCTCACTGATTTCCCGATCTAGGGTGGCGATTTCTTTTTGCAGCTCCTGCACGCGCGGGGTGTGCTCTTGCAAGCCTTGGTCGATTTCTTGGGAGAGGACTTCCACCTGCTCGAGCTCGAGCGGCTCCTTGGCGTCCATGAGGTCGTTGATCCGTTGCTGGATCGGAGCCACGTCTTGGTATTTGCGGATTTCGTCCTCGAGGTCTTCCACCACCATGGCGGTGCGCCAGTTGCAGTCTTTTTTGAGGCGTAGGATGTCGCCATAAATATGGTCGCCGATATAGAGGATGTCGTCGCCATCGAGCTTGAGGTCGCGCGTGAACAGCGAAGCACAGCCGCCCTGGTAGATCCCGGGTTCGAGCGCGCCGTCGTGGTTTGTCATGGTTCCGTCCTGCGGATTCACTCGCAGGAACTTCAAATTATCCATGAAGAAGCGCGGCTTCTGGGCGGCGGTGATCGTGAACTCAAAAAGCTCGCTCCAGTCTTTATGGTCTTTCAGGAAAGGATTGATCGCGTAGTCCAAAAGTAATTTTGTGTAGTGGAAATCGGAGTTCGTGAGCACAAAAAGGCGCTTGCCGTGCTTGCGGTAGCGCTCGAGGCCGCGCACCACGGCTTCATCTTTGATGATGTAGGTGTCGAGGCTCTCGCGCACGCGAGCCTTCAGGCTGCCATCGCGATGGCAAGCGTCCACGGCCGACATTAAATCGCCCGCCATGGTTTCATAGTCGGGCAGGCCGAGCGCGGGATTGCGGTCGCGGAGCGCCACGAGCTGCATAAATAAATTGGCTGTAGAGATGGAGAAAGCCGTGTCCACCGAGGAATAACGTTGGTCGCGCAGGTCGATATAGGTGGAGCTGTACATTTTTTTCTGCAGCGAAAAATCAAGGGCCTGCACTCCGTGGAAGGCGGCGCGGATCCCGCCATGGCGGCTCACCTTCAGCAGGTTTCCCTTTTGTTTGTCGATCACCAGGCCGCGGATCGCGAGGTCATAGTCAAAGGGCAGCTCGCGCACCTCGGCCGGATAGCCACGGGCCGCGATGCGCTCGAGCACGAAATCATGCACGGTCTGCTCGAAGGCACGGCTATGGTAGCGCACCAGGGTGTGGTCCATGTCGAAACCCAGGTAGCGGATTTTTCTTAGGTTTAGGGTTCGGTTCACATATACTTTGGCGTCCATGAAAGAGAGCATAACATGACCAAATGGATAATAGCGCTCTTGCTATCGGGCTGTAGCTCTCTTCTCTACTACCCTTCGCCCCAATTGTTTTACGACCCTGCGCGGCTTGGGCTGAAACCCGAAGAGGTGCATTTTCCTTCCGCCAATGGCGAGCAACTCTTTGGCTGGTATTTTCGCCACAAGGGCAAGGAGCCGGCAAAAGCCATAGTGGTTTTTTATCATGGCAATGCCGAGAACCTGAGCTCCCACTACCTGAATGTGGCCTGGCTTGTGGACTATCCCTTTGATCTTTTTGTGTTTGACTACCAGGGATATGGCCGCTCGAAAGGCAGCCCCTCCCCGCAGAAAACGGTGGAAGATGGAGCCGCCGCCCTGGCGTGGGCGCACCAAAAAAGTCCGGAGCTCCCCCTGGTGATTTTCGGGCAAAGCCTGGGCGGAGTGGTGGCCCTGCGCAATGCGATCGACCTCAAAGACAAACTTCCGATCCGCCTGGTGGCCGTGGATTCCACCTTCCTCTCCTACCGCACCATGGCCAGGCGAGTGATGAGCCGCGCCTGGCTCACTTGGCCCTTCCAATGGCTTGGCTGGCTTTCGCTCAGCGATCGCTATGCCCCCAAGGGCGAAGTGGGAAAGATCGCTCCCCTGCCGCTCTTGGTGATCCATGGAGACAAAGATGGCGTGGTGGATTTCGACCAAGGGCAACGAGTTTTTAACGAAGCCCTAGAGCCCAAAGAATTTTGGCATATTCCTGAGGGAACCCACACCTCGGTCTTTTCCGACAAAGCCTACCAGAAAAAATTTGCGGCCTGGGTGGAAGAAAAATTGAGGAAAAAATGACAGAAAATTTCTTTCGCCTAGACCCTGGCTCGATCATCGATGTGGTGGAGGCCGTGGTAGATAAGGGCGAGCCGGGACTGCGGGCCACCGGCCGCGCCCTGGCGCTCAACAGCCTGGAGAACCGCGTTTACGATATCGAGCTCGAGGAGGGGGAAAATGTGGTGGCGAAATTCTATCGCCCCGGGCGCTGGACGCGCGAGCAGATCCGCGAAGAGCATGCCTTTCTGTTTGCGCTGGAAGATGCCGAAATTCCGGTGGTGGCCCCATGGCAGGTGGAGGGAGAAAGCCTTTTCCCCACGAAAGATGGTTTGTGGTTCGCGCTCTTCCCAAAAATCCGCGGGCGGCTGCGGGACGAACTAGACAAGGATCGTTTAAAAACCCTGGGGCGCTATATCGGACGCATCCACAATGTGGGTGAGCATTTTCCCTTTCGCCATCGCCTGCGCTTAAGCGCCGAAGAGTGGGGAACAAAACCTATGGAGTATGTTTTGCAGTCGGGAATGCTGGACCCGCTCTACCATGCCCGCTACCGCATGGTTTGTGAAAGCGTGGTGAAAGCAGCCGCAACCGCCCTGCGCGACCAACCAACGATCGCGCTCCATGGCGATTGCCACTTGGGCAATACGCTCTGGCAACTGGATTCCCCCTTCTTCCTCGACTTTGATGATTCGATGACGGCGCCCGCAGTGCAGGACATCTGGATGGTGGTGCGCGGCCGGGGGCCAGAGGCCGATGCCGATCGAAATCTTTTGCTTGAGGGCTACGAAGCCTTTCGTCCCTTTGATCGCTCGAGCCTAGGCAGCATCGAGCTCTTGCGCGCGCTGCGCATGATCCACTACAGCGCCTGGATCGCCAAGCGCTGGGAGGATCCTTCGTTTCCGAAGGCCTTCCCCCTCTTCGCGACTCCCCGCTATTGGGAGGAAGAGATCCAGGCGCTGCAGGAAATTTTGGCGCTGATGGAAGAAGGCTAAGGAGCCCCCAGCTCCCCGGAGATCAACTGGCCGATCACGGCATCCGTGGCCGCAAATGCCTTTTCTCCTCCCATATTGGTCACGCTAAGGTAGATGCGCTCCTGCATCGGCACAATCCAGGCAGTGGCGTAGTTCATTGTGTTGCTACCACTATGGGTAAGCGCTGGCCCACCAGCCCACTTTCGCTCGGTACGAATCCATCCACCATAGGTATATTCTCCGGCCGCCTCGTGGAGCTTCTGAAAGCTCTCCGCCTTTAAAACCTTCGTCGCCCGGCCGCGAAACCCATCCATATGCAGCGCCAAAAACTTCGCCCAGTCTCCCATCGAACAATGCACAGTGCCTGCGGGGCCAAGAGAGGGAGGGTTGTCGGCGGAAAAATCCGGCCTCACTGGCATGGCACCCTTTGCTGATGGCGTATGCGGCCACGGTTGGTTAGGCGGGTCGCTAAGATCTGCTTGCGCGCCAAATCCGCAGCTCGTCATGTCGAGCGGCCGGAAAAGTTCCTCGCGCATCAAAGTCTCCCAGCTTTTCCCGCTAGCTTCCTCCAAGATAGCTCCGAGGATCATATAATTTCCATTGCTGTACGCGAATTTGCTTCCCGGAGAAGAGGCAGGTGCCGCCGACAAAAGCGCCCTGCTGGTAAGCTGCCGTCCCACTCTGGGATCTAGCTTCTGGTCCCAAAGCTGCTGCCAAAGCGTGCCCCCCTGAAACGAAATTAAATCTTCCGGCACCCCCGACCGATGGCCGGACAGCATTTCCACGGTCACGCCTTTGTAGGCCGGATGCATCTGCGCAGAGAGTTTTGGCAGCACAGTGGAGAGAGTGTCGCTCCATTTAAAACGCCCACGCTCTACGAAGATCGCCGCAAGCGTGGTCGTCATTGCTTTGGTGCAAGAACCTAAATGAAATTTGTCGGTAAGTTGAACGTCAGTAGCCGTGCCAGCCTTGCGAACGCCACGAACAAAGGCTTGGAAATCGCCCGCCTTTATCACGCCCGCGCCAATCGCCGGAACTTCATATTTGACAAGCAGCTCCTCTAAAGTGGGGGGTTTAGCGATGGAAGTGCAACTGGCAAATGTGGCAAAAATTACAAGAACAACGCTTTTCATATTTTACCTTTCTTTTGTTTTTTTCTAATTTCGATCCGCTGGAGCGGACCATAGTCTTTTTGAAAGGGATAGAGACTGAGGTTCAAGGTATGAGCGGTTCCCGTTTCTACGTTCGCTCGCTCAAACTCGTCCACCAGGGCCACTAGTTTTTCCGCAAACTCCTTACATTGGCCTTTGCTGATTTTGGCCTGTTTGACCAATCCGATCAGAGTCTCGCTATCATCTCCCTTTAAGCTGGAGAGGGCAGAGTTCAAATCGTTCCGTAGGAAGCTGAGGACTTTCGCATTTGCACCCGACACTCCGCCTAAAGGGCGGATGTCAAAATTCTCCGCAACGGCTCGATAGTACTTTTCCACCACTCGCCCAATGTCGCGCGCTTCCACCATTTGGATGAGCCCGGTCTTTTCCAAAATTTTAAAATGGTGGGTAAGGTTGGCGGGGTGCACTTGCAGCTCCGAAGCCACCTGGGAAATCGTTCTCGCCGCGCGAGCAAGGAAACCCAGGATCTTCATTCGCAGCGGATGCAGATAGGCCTTAAGCTGCTTTTCTGTGCTCAAAGAGTGGACTTGGTTCGGGAGGGGCGATTGCATAGCCCTATCATTAGAATTATTTCTAATGATAGTCAAGCTGATAGTCAAACGGCGATTTTTACTGAAGGAACTAGGCCCTTACTTCTTTCGCCCGTTTTCCCAGTCCGAAAATCGGTCCAAATCCGTCTTGATGCGCTTCAAGATAAAGGAAATCACCATCACATCATCAAAGAGACCACCAGGGAGTAGATCAGGAATCGCGTCCAACGGACTAAGAAAATAGAGGATGGCCAATACGGCCCAGAGAATCACCTGGCGGGGAATCTCGCGGTACTCCCCTAGCACCCAGGCCTTCACCAGGCGAAAGAGCAGCAGGAAATCTTCAAAAACTTTTACGAGTGCGCCGCGCTTGGCGTAGGCTTTGCGCAAGGCATCGCCCAAGAGAGCGAGCAATTCCTCTGGGTGCCGGAGGAGATGCTCGGCGCGCTTGAGGCTAGGCACTAGTGGCCGTGATGATCATGATCGTCTGCCGGAGCTTCTGCGGCAGGTGCCTGCGTCTCGGCAGGCGGTTCAGGAAATTCTTCGGGAGCGGCAGGCGCAGGGGCCGCTTTCTTTTTCTTCACAGGTTTTGCCGCCGGCACGCGGGCGATATTTTCTTCCACCACCTGGTGCTCGAGGATCACGGGGCCGTCCGCAAATGTCTCCTCTTCCTCGCCCCCGGCAAGCTTGGTGCCGAGGTCCCAGAATTCCACCCGTCCCGTTTTCAAGCTATAAATGCCCTGGGCCAGGACCAAGCCTTTTTTGGCCACGGCCTCGCGCACGATATCCGAACGCTTCAGGAGCTCGCGTAGGTTGGCGTCCACATTGTCCTTCACGGGCTGGCGAAAGGTTTTGTCGTTTGCGGCGTTTGCCATGCTGCTAGGGGTGAGATTGCCACGAATTTTATTTACTAGCGTATCCAGGCTCTCCGAACCATTGCTCACGCCCGGCTTGGAGTTGATCGCGGCGCCCACGGCCCCGCAACTCTCGTGCCCGACCACGATCAGCAGCTTCGGTCCAAGGTGCTCCACCGCGTACTCGATGCTGGCAATGGCTTCGGTGGTGATCACGTTTCCGGCGAGGCGCACCGTGAAAAGATCCCCGAGGCCTTGGTCGAAAATAGTTTCGGGGCCCACGCGCGAATCACTGCAGGCCACCACGATGGTGTGGGGCTTTTGGCCGGTGGCGAGGGCCTCGCGGCGCTCAGGAGTTTGGTTGGGATGTTTTAGACGCCCTTCATAAAAGCGCATATTTCCATTTTGCAAATTGGAATAAGATTCCCAGCCGGCATTTTTGCGCGCTGGGGCCTCGGGGGCACCGCTGGCCAAAGCTAGGATGGGAAACAAAAAAAGAACGGTAAATAGACGTTTGCTCACAAAATCCTCCAGCCCTAATGATAAATCGGACTAGCAACCTTTCGGTATTTTGCGTGCGTTTCCCAAGAAAAATCATTTACCTGCTGGCGGATTTTCCCCATGTTTCCGAAAAGCCCGCAGCTCACCCGCTTTGGGGAGAGGGACAATCACCTGGTCGTCCTTGGGATCCTTACGGTAGAGGTAGGCGAGGCGACCCGCAAGTTCCGGTAAGGGGGAAAAAACAGTGCCGCCCTTGACCCCCACCTCCCGTATTCCTTCGGAATCCACCGTGAGCCATGTCCCTTCGGAAGAGCGCTCGATCCCCACGCAGCTTCCGCAAAAATTCTTGATCTCTTGCTTGCGCGCAAAATCGCTCGCCACGCGTACGGACTCCAGATCCTTCCCCCGCAAAAGGAACAAACGATCGACCAGCAGGAACAATCCCGTGATCGGTGCTCCCGGGGCCACCACTTTTTTCTCGGGCAAGAGGTAGAGCGCGCCCCCGCTGCTTCCCACGAACACGCGTTCTTTCGAGCCCACCGCCAAATCGGTGGGCTGCCCTAGGTCTGCCGGCAGAACCCCTATCACTTCTTGGCCTTGCTCCTCGCTCCAGCGCAGCACCTCTTGGCCCACAATCCAATACAAGCGCTCGGCGAAGGTGCGCAAGGGGCCAGCGACGCCCTTTTTTTGCAGCACACCTTTTTTGAGCCGCTTGCCATCGACGGAAAACTGGTCCACCCGCGCCTGTGCTCCGGCATTCACGCTCACAAATAGGGAGGTCGTCTGCACGTCAAAAAACACGGCCGTGGGCTTTCCGTCTTGGAAAGAATAAGTCCACAAAGGTTCACGCGCGAAAGCCAGAGCCGCCAAGAATAAAAAAATCATAGGCCTGCCTCGCGGAATTGCGGGTGACTGCGAATGCGCTCCAAGAGGGAATTCTCCTGAGTCTCGGCAAGCGTGAGTGGCCAGCGGGCTTCGCTCCGCTCCCAGCGCTCAAGCCATTCCTTCCCAAGCAGCTGCTCCTTTCGCCAAGGCAATGCCTTGGCAGTGGACGCGATCGTGGTTTCTCCCTTGGGTCCGGTGGGCGCCCCCTTGCTCACGTAAAATCCCGCGGCGAGGAGCGAAGCGCGCACGGCCGTGGATGAGGAATAGGTAAAGAGCTCGGTGGCCTGGGTGCCAGCCTGCGCCCGGGCATGGATGCGCTCGAGAGTCTCCACGCACCAGAACTCCCGATTGGTCTTAAAAGAAAAAGGATCAAAATAAATCAACTGGGGCGGGGGCGACTCTTCGATGAGCTCGAGAAAATCCCCGAGCACGAGCTTCCACTCGATCGGAAATTTTTGCGAGCTCCATTCCCCCTGGCCCAGGATAGCGTTCGGCGCCTGGTGACGGAGGTAATGAAAACGATCAAGATGGCTATTGGCAAGCCGCAGAGGATCGAGGTCGAGCTCAAAACTCACCACGCGCAGCTTCGCTTGGGCTCCCGCGATCTTCTCATAGCTGCGGATCGCGGCCATCGCGTTCGCCCGGCGCCCATGCCCACGTCCCAGAGTACGATCT
>JAKFYM010000017.1 GCA_021730855.1 Bdellovibrionales bacterium | reverse complement strand
TGCTTCTGTCGAGTGGGGCATCAGTTAAAGGGAAATGCGCAAACGTTTGGCCACAATACTTTGGCTGATATTGCGGTAGAACTAGAATCCTCAGGAATAAATAAAGACATCGACGCCGCTAAAAAATCTTTTGCAGCTTTTCACCAGTGGCTCCACAGTCAGGGCTAAGCATTCTGCGGCAAGAATGCATGCCCCCACCTTTCCCGACGAGCGTATCCTAGTTAGGACGCCTTAGGATTTAGGAGGTTCGTATGTGGAAACAACAAAAAACCAGCAGTGCAAAGAGCCAGCATCCAACAGTCTTGCCTCACTGGGTGCTATTGATCGAAGAGGATGTGGCCTTGGCTCAAGAGCTTGCGTACGCCCTAGAACAAAAAGGCGCCGGGAATGTGGTGATCGCTGGAGATCCCTTCGAGGCGGCCAACTGGATGTCGCGCCATAGTTTTGATTTGATCGTCACCGATTGGCGCCTTTCGGAGCACACCAGTTTCTCTGCCTTAAGGCGGGCAGATCATGAGCTCTCGTTGGATCCAAACACTCCGCAAGATTGGTATCGGCACAAAAAGGTGCCCGTGATTGTGCTCACGGACCATGACGGCGAAGAGGTGGAGCGCGAACGGAAACTAAAAGGACGCTTTCAGTTCTTGGGCGCGGTTGCCAAAAAGCAACCTCTAGGCGGCTTAGTCAACCAGCTCGAGCTGCTCTACAAAAATTTCCCTTTGGCGGCTACTGGGTAAGACCAGATATTTCCTCGCGCAGACCGGGCGGCATCTCCCTTCGCCGATTCATTTCCTGAATGCGGCGATAGAGGGTCTTACGGTCAATGCCAAGGTCGCGCGCGGTTTTGTCTTTGGCCCCGCTATTTTTCTGAAGCGCATAGAGTAGGTAGCGATTCGTGAGCTCATCGAGACTCACCAGTGATTCTTGCCCGGAATCCACCAAGCCATAGAACTCATTGCTCTCTTTTTTTGCCGCCATGCTGGTAGCAGGAGCCGCGAACGCTAGCATGGGAGTGGGATTGGGAATGGAGTCGAATGTATCCAGAAAGTCTCTGCTTTCCAGCACTCCTCCTTCGCTGAGCACCACGGCGCGTTCGATGGCGTTCTCTAGTTCTCGCACATTCCCTACCCAAGAGTTTTTTAGCAAATAGTCGATGGCGTCCTCCGAGAAGCCTTCCGCTTTCTTGCCATTTAGGATCGTGAATTTTTTCAGGAAGAACTCCGCCAGAGGAAGGATATCTTCCCGCCTCTGGCGGAGTGGGGGAATCTGGATTGGGATCACATTGAGGCGGAAGAGCAGGTCTTCGCGAAATCGTTTTTCACGGACTTCGAGGCGAAGATCGCGGTGCGTGGCGGAAATGATGCGGGCATTGATGTTGCGGTATTGATTTTCGCCGATGCGCTTGATTCTGCGTTCTTGCAGAGTACGTAGCAGCTTGGCTTGCAGGGGAAGGCTAAGGTCACCGATTTCGTCCAGGAAGAGGGTGCCTTCGCCGGCTTCTTCGAAGAGGCCGATTTTTTTGTCGATGGCGCCAGTGAACGATCCTTTGGCGTGGCCAAAGAGCTCAGATTCAAGAAGGTTTTCTGGGATGGCCGAGCAATTGATCGCCACAAAAGGATGGCGGCGGCGCATGCTAAAATTGTGAACCGCCTTGGCGATCACCTCTTTTCCCGAGCCGGTTTCCCCAGCGATAAAAACGTTGGCGGTGCTATCGGCAACTTTCCTGGCCATCTCCACGGCTCGCAAGAGCCCGGGGCTATGGCCTACGATGCTGTCGGCATACAAAGGATCCCTGAGCGAGGCCTGGGGCCGGAGGGCGTGGGGATCTAGGCCGAGCCGCAGGCGATTGAAATGCAGGGTGCGTTCCACGCACACTTGCAGCTGCGGAAAATGAATGGGTTTGACAAAAAAATCGTAAGCCCCCGCTTCCATGGCCTCAATGGCAGTGTTGGCGCTGTGATCGGCAGTGACGAGAATCACTGGCACTTCACTGCCGTGGCTGCGCAATCTTTTGGTGAGCTCAATCCCGGAGAGATGCGGCAGCATCAAATCGCTGAGAATCACGTCATGGGTGACGTGTTGTTTTTCCACGGCTCTTAGCAGCGTTCGCGCATCGGTATAGGGCTCAATGTTATAGCCTTTCGGTCGAAAGAAGGCGGAGATCAATTCAAGAATGTCTTCGTCGTCTTCAATGACGGCCATAGAGGGATTGTTTACATTTTTTTCCATGATTTTTTTTATCACGAGTTCCAAAAAACCCCCACCAACCGAGGCCTAATGCCCCAGCCCCTGCCTATTAACTAAATTTTACTTAATAGGTGAGTGGCACTTGGATTGCAGATTTTCTATCAGGACATCGGCCCGGTGCCGATTCTCGACGAGAGCATGAATGGGGGATGGTATGTTGCGAGCAGCGTTGGGGTTTTTTATTCTAGCCATAGTGGCAATGTTGTTTGGCGCGATGGGAATCGCGGGACTCTCCATGGAAATCGCCCGAGTTCTTTTAGCGGTGTTCTTGATATTGGCGGTTATTAGTTTTGTGGCGGGGATAGTCTCCGGCAAAGGGCCGCATGCGAAGATGTGACCTTTGGCGAGAGACTTTGTTTTGGGTGCGACAAAGAGGCCATGCAAATGGCCTCTTTCTTTTTAGTTTTTCGAGAGGAGCGCGAGCAATTTCTTTTCTAGAGTGTCGTCCGTAAGCGGCTTCACTAGAAGTCCCTGAGGCTTCAGGATGGCCACCAGCTTCAGGTCTTCGGCATCTGCTTTGGGGGTGATTAAGAGCACGGAGGCGGATTTCATTTTCGGGTCTTCGCGAATCTGGCGCAGCACTTCCACTCCAGACATTTCGGGAAGCGACCAAGCAAGAACCACAACGCTATAAGGCAGATTTTCCGTATAGGTGCGTTTGATTTTGGCGAAAGCCTCTCGGCCATCGACGGCCTTATCCACCCGAATAACGCCCATTTTTTTTAGGACGGTTTCGATCTGTCCTCGACTTGCTTCATCAGGCTCGGCCACTAGGAATTTGAGTTTTGATAGGTCCATACTTCTTTCATTGATCGGACGAAGATCCCAACCCCTTCAATGGTAACAACGGGAACAGGAAAAGGATTGAGCCATTCTGACATGGCTAGTTTTAGGCAGACGGCAAATTGACCTGGGTCTCCTAAGCATGCTACACGAACTCTTTCTGGAGATTCTATGTATCGCTTTCTGTTTCTTAGCCTTGTGTGTCTTCCTGCCAGCGCGCAAACGATGGACCGATTCACTTTTCTTCGTGGTGGCTGCGCAAGTCTGCTTACGGTGGCTTCGGCTCTGGCGCCTCCTTCTTCGTCCTATGCGCTCTCGCTCTTGCCCGGCCAAGAGTTGGAAGCCTTGGGCCTGGAGCGTTTTGGCCAGTCCGTCAAGGCTGTTTTGCAGCGGCATTTTGTAGAGGAGGATGTGCTCGAGCGCATTCGTTGGGAATTGCAGGAGCGGCTTTGGCAGAAGCTAGAGCCCAAGGCTGCCTTTCAGGAGCCCTATGAGCGGGAATTAGGCTTGGCCATTCTGGTAGAGGAGGGCGTGTATCTTTATGCGCGTCCCGTATTCCGCCTCTCCCCCTTGCCTATGGCCGAAGGCCGCACCGTGGGCGCCATTGAATGGGGAAGCCCCAGCCTCAGCTACCGTTACCTAAGTGCCAGCGCGCTCTCTGCGGAAGATGTGGCGATCTTGCTGCTTCCATGACGAAGGGTGCTTAGTATGCAAGCCTGGATTCTTCTTTTTTTGGCCGGTCTTTTGGAAGTCTGTTGGGCCGTGGGACTCAAATACACCCATGGGTTTACCAAACTCTGGCCAAGTGCTTTTACTTTAGTGACTCTGGCGCTCTCGATGCTTTTGTTGGCCAAGGCAACTCAAACCCTGCCTATAGGAACGGCCTATGGAGTGTGGGTGGGAATCGGCTCTGTGGGGGCCGCGATCCTAGGGATTGTCTTGTTTCAGGAGCCCGTCACTCTTCCTCGCCTTTTTTTCCTCGGTCTTTTGGTAGTGGCTATCATTGGCTTAAAAGCCACGGCTGCGGGATGAGGGTGCGTTTTTTCGCCAGTGTCATATTGATTTTGTTTAGCTCCCTTGCTCATGCGGCTTGCCTGGACAGCATCCTTCTCGTGCACGGGAATGGCATGTCTCCGACAAGTTGGAATCCGACGGTGGAGCTCTTTGTGGACAAAGGATACGAACGGGCGCAGATGTTTCTGCCCGAGTGGGGAAGTTCCTGCCTCTCTTGCAACGACCATAGTGAGAAGAATCTCCAGCCCGTGCAGCACGCCCTTAGGGCTGCTCTGCAAGCTTCCTGCACCGGCAAGGTGAGCGTAATCGCTCATTCGATGGGGGTGACTCTCGCGATGCAGGCGATCCAGCATGAGGATGTGGCGCCTCGGGTGCGGGTGTTTGTGGGCATTGCCGGTGCTCAACATGGATTGAATGCCTGCGGAATGTATCCTTTTGAGGTTCCAGTGCCCACTTGCGGGAGGCTTGGCCTTTCGGTGGGTAGTCCGCTCGTCTTATCGCTGCAAAACCGGCGGTATGGAGAAAAAATGTACTCGATCAAAAGCAATTTTGACGAGGTGATTTGCGGTGGATTTGCGGGGTGCTTGGTGGGCGGGAACCACACCAGCAATATCGATGGCCAGGACGAGGGCGTAACCTTCGATCAGTTTGGCCATCTGGAGCTGCAGTCGGGAACGGCCGAGGCCCAATATCGGTTGGTGCATTCCCTATAAGGCGCCCGACTGCGTCCGGGGTTTTCCGGGCTTATAGATATTCGCGGAGGATGGAGCCAAAGAGCGCGGCAAAGACGGAGGTCCAGGGGATTTGCCGGCAATGGGCGCAGTCTACGCCATCTGCCTCGAACGTGGCATGCAACGCCTTAGTTTGTGCGAGCACGACACTGGCGAAGGCCGGGCAATTGCGGGCCACCAGGGCGGATTCAATATTGATTCCGTAAGACCTGGGATCCAAATTGAAGCTGCTTACCACGGAATGTTTGCCGTCGATCACCATGGTCTTCGAGTGAATCCACCACACTTGGTCGCCGCGGCGGCCTGTGGGCGTGAAAGCCCAGCGGTCGGCGATGCCACCGGCGGGCGAAAGCAGGAACATGCTTTGGGAACCCTGGTTGTGCCTTAGGGCAGCGTCGGTGTGCTCGGCAATGAGCACATTGGAGCGGCTTGGCACCATATTGGTATAAATTCCGACCGGCACTCCGCGTGCCCGCAAGTTCGCAAGGCTAGAGTCGATGCGCGCGGTGGGAATATAGAGCCAATTTTCCATCTGGAGGCTGCGGCTGGCGCGGTCCAAGAGGTTCACGATCGCTTGGGTGGAGGATTTGTGGGCGAGTTGCGCATCGGTGACGAAGGCCGAGGGGATGGTCACGAAATTGTTGAAGCTCTCGTCATCTAAATAAAAGGCCACATTGGCGCAGCTAACACTGGGATAGGCGCGTAAGCGAGCTTGGCCACGCTCGCGCAAATAATCGAGGAGCTGGTTATCGCCCGCAGGGTTGCGCCCCAGGCAAGAATGCTCAAAGGACGCCAGGGCGCCCGGATGCGAAGGGGCAACGGCGCGTACGCGGCTAGAATCCCATAGGCGGTCAAAGTGCTCTTGGGCTTGGGCTGCGGAAGAGCCCTGCACCCGCACGTCGCGATCCAGATAATTGATATTAGGGGATAGGCTAAAATAGCTGTCGTTTAGATTGCGGCCACCGGTGATATAGCTGCGGGAATCGACCACCATCAATTTTGCGTGGATCCGAAAATCAATGTTCTTATCTAGGATTCCCATCACCGAATTAAAGAAGCGAACCTCGATATTTCGTTTCGCAAACATCGCTGTCACATCCGCCCGCTCCTGGAGGCTAGGAATATGGGCATCGAGAATCAGGCGCACGCGCACTCCCTTGGAGGCCATATGACCCAATAAGTGAACGAGGTGGCGCGAGCTCATTTCGCAGGGGCTGAATTGGTAGGTCAGAATATCGATCGAGTTTCTTGCGCCTAGGATATCGGCCGATCTCTGGAGGAGCGAAGACTCGCCCGTGGGCAAGTACTTGAGCTCATCTGCCTGGGCGGGCAGGTGACCGCTGAGGAGCAAGAATAGCAATACGATTTGTTTTCTGAAGGAATAAAACATACGGAAATGGCCCTTTGGTTTGGAGGTATCGCAGATACCAGAGTTTTTGCTAGGTGTCGAGTCCCTGGTTTAATCACTTAGCCGTCGGGCGTTGCATCTAGGCGCATCCTCTCTCGATCAGCGCGTAGGCGCGGTGACGGATTTCGCGATCGGAGAGCTGGGGGTGTTTTTTGCGGAGCTGAAAGTATTTGGTCTGAAATGCAAAAGCGTAGAGGCCAGCGGCAAGCTGCAGTTTTTCCCGACCTTTTTTGGGTCCAGTTTTGAGAGGCTATTTCTCATAGCGTGTAAGGTCTGGGTAAATCGGTAAAAAGTGGCGGAATCTGGCCTTCTGTTCACCTGAGCGTGACGCCGGCGTTTTTGTAGGAGCGGCCCCGGGCGCGCACAAAAACGACGAGCCCAATGCAATCGCAGAGGGCTCGCGCGGATCGATCGAGGTACAGCTAAAATCTTATTCAGCTGTGGAAAGAGTGAGCTGCTTAAAAAGGTAACCTCCACCCTCAATAAAATACTGACCGGAAATTATATAACCATCGGCCCCAGTCTCCGCGTCGCAGGCAATAAACGAGGATAATTCCAGAGTCGGGCCAACTGCTTCATCATTTACAAATTTGATTTCTTGGCTGTGGGCACGGCAATTGACGAGAGGGTGGGATTCCTCAAGGGCTCGTCGAACCGCTATGGAATCTTTGTCTTGGTCCATCAATCGTACGAGCTCTTCTCGGCACTCATTCGAAACCAGGGATGATTTCTCATTTGCACAGGCACCTGGAGCAGCCCAGGCCATCGAGGGTAGGCTAGTCGCGGCAAGTATAACTACATACATCACATTTAAAATTCTGAATTTCATAGTCGTCTCCTATTAAGTACTAATTAAGTACTAAGTGCTTTCATTTGACCCGAGGCCTCGCGGCTACGAGTGACGGCTGTGTTTAGCATTTAAGACTAGTTACGCCAACGCCTATTCGAAAACTATAGGGCTAAAGAGGTACGAGCCCCAAGGCGAGGTCTTCTGCTCACCACAGCGTTACCCGAAAACACTGGCTATCCCTTCCTAAAATCAGGATGGCGGGTCATCTAAGTAAGCTGTCTGAGGGCGAAGATAGCTAATTTTCTAGTGATGACCCAAGGAGTCAGAGGAATTGGTTTTCATCGCTCTCCGAAAGGTTCTCAATTATGCCAGCTGTTGGGAGGGGATATGGTTCCAAAGGTTGGGCTTCCAAAAGAGAAAATTAATATTCGGCCGGGCGGAGATACCTTCCTCCTATTAGCTTGGGCGGAATTATTTGGCAGAGATCTAGGTTATTCAGATGAAGCTCGAAAGAAAATTTATCAAGATTTAATGTCGGGCGATTATCAGCATCTTGAAAAAACATTTGTTAGGCACTTTGGTGAATACTGCGAGCTTGTAACGGCAAATGAAAAAAATTCTTTAGCTGGTGCACTCGGCGAGCCACATGAATCTCACTTGGGGCGCCCCAACCGAGTGAAATAGTTTGCGGGGTACTTTGCCTTCGAGCCGCGTCGTTTGGGCAGTTCTTCTCTCTATGATTTTCATTGGCGGCATCATCGACATTATTCCTCAAACATAAACCCCTTCGATCCTTGGCGCGATGCCGACTCAATCGCCCCCGCCTCGTTGCTGGTGGATTTTTGAACCCCGTGTCTGAAAAGCATGGCCCGGCGTTGTACCAAAATCTGGAACACTTCGTTCCAATCCTAATTGAGCAATTCATCCGCCGGTGCTAGCTTCCTTCGCATGGGG
>JAKFYM010000424.1 GCA_021730855.1 Bdellovibrionales bacterium | reverse complement strand
TGGACGTGGAACGGTAGTGACGGGCCGTGTGGAGAGAGGGATCATCAAGATCGGAGACGAGATTGAGATCGTGGGTATCCGCCCGACGCAGAAGACGACGGTAACGGGGATCGAGATGTTCCGTAAGTTGTTGGACCGCGGAGAGGCGGGAGACAACTTAGGAGCCCTGCTTCGTGGAACGAAGAAAGAGGACGTGGAGCGCGGTCAGGTGCTGTGCGCCCCAGGTTCGATCAAGCCGCATAAGAAGTTTAAGGCCGAAGTGTACGTGCTCTCGAAGGAAGAGGGAGGAAGACACACCCCATTCTTTAAAGGGTACCGTCCGCAATTTTACTTCCGCACGACAGATGTGACGGGAGTGGTGGAATTGCCAGCGAACGTGGAGATGGTGATGCCCGGAGACAACGTGGGAATCACGGTGGAGCTGATCACGCCGGTGGCGATGGACAAAGAGCTGCGCTTCGCCATCCGCGAAGGTGGTCGTACCGTAGGCGCAGGCGTAGTCTCGGAGATCATTGAGTAAGTTTAAGATATTTGTAGAAGAGCGAAAGGGAGCCCAAAAAGCTCCCTTTCGCGCATCTGAAGATAGTGTTCTAGTAGTTGTTCCAAATGTAGGCCAGTAGCTCCAATTGGTAGAGCAGCGGATTCCAAATCCGCTTGTTGTGGGTTCGAGTCCCTCCTGGCCTGCCAATTAAAAATTCCTAACTCCTTTCGGAGTTGGGAATTTTTAATTTGGGGGACGCGGATCGGACTCGAAGCAAGAGAGCGACCTGCGATGAATCGCGTAGCGATTTAGCGCGGGGAAGAAAAGCTGGAGGCTTTTCTTAGCGAACGCGGTGGGCCCGCGCAGGGCGCGGCAGGAGCCGCGACCGTAGTGGGCGAGTCCCTCCTGGCCTGCCACCTCACTCCCTAAAATCCCCAAATCCTTCGTTGCTGCTCGTCGCGCCCCGTTCCAGCGGCCCATATGGCCGCTTCACGGCTGCGCTCCTCGCGCGCCTCGACTTTGGGGATTTTAGGGAGTGAGGACTGTTTGGGAGGGGGACTCGAATCGAAGCAATCGACCTGCGAGGGATCGCAAAGCGATCTCGCGCAGGGCAAAAAGCCCGGAAGGCTTTTTGAGATTGCGGAGGAGAGCCGACGCAGGGAGGGGCCGTGAAGGCCCCGACTGTAGGCGGCGAGTCCCTCCTGGCCTGCCAACCATCAGTAATCAGAACCTTGCCCCTGAATCAGAGGCGGAGCTCTTCGTTCATGCGAAGGGGGCTCTTTGCCGCGTGCGAAAAAACAAAAGCTTTCTGAGGTCATGCCTTCAACACGCGCCCATCAATTTTTTTGGCCAATGAATCGCTTTATTTATACAGGAATCAATAGTTTTGAGGATTGCTTGATCCATTGTCAGTATAAATAAATCCGAATTACCGTCGTGGCAAAATTTCTAACCTCTGATTCGGTTAACCATGCCCCAGCCTTGCCACAGCGAGAGGCTATTTCTTTTTTATAGTCGCCGCAAGAATCTCCCCAACTATTGCGAAGCAAAAATTCACAGCGACCAATCCTATCGTTCCAGCGCATTGCTGCTACCGTTGACTCATGATTTGCGTAAGGGAAATTTCCGTCGTGATCGACGAGCTTCCCCTTCAGGTCGTTCATTCGGTAACCCATGCTTACCGGCGTTCCTTCCTTAAGCCATTTTGCAAGGTACTCCGCCGATTCGGACTTTTTCCCCTTTGTAAATCTTCTGAAGACGGCACTCACTTTTTTTACTGCGATGCCATTTTTACAGTTTTCTGTGACAAGCTTTTGGTATCTTACTTCCCCAAATTGCATGCCTGATATTGCGTATGTGTTCCAAGGAATTTCTGATTCTAGACAAAGAGATTGTCTCTGATTGTGGCAATAGGCCGCGTAGAGTGAGTAGCCCGCCATGGTTCGAATTTTTTTGCCGATGTTATAAAGACGCCACTCATCGACAACTTTAGCCTGGCCTAAATCAGCATTTTCTTTGCCAACGGTTAATTTTTCATAAGAAAAATCGGCACAAGATTGAATGACATCGATCACGGAAAGCTGATCTGGCGCCTTGATTCCTTGGCTATAGCCAATCAAATCGGCAGCGACCATTGCCCAGCATCCGCCCTCTGCAGAACCCTGATTTCTTACTGGGCCAAGGGTCTGGGAATAATCGATTGACGGGCAAGAATTTTTACTTAAGAGAGGTCTTTCTTGGCTCGCATGGGCGATTTTGAGCTGGAACAACAAAATGAAGAGAGTTGAATGCCGTTGAAATTTCACTCTTAGCCGACACCCAACTTTTTCTCTAACCGCTCCACTCGATCCACGAGTGAGGGCCTCTTAAGGGCTTCCCGTAATGCCTGGTTCACAAGCGTCTGGTATTTAGTGCCTTCAGTCTTTGCTCGTACGCGGAATCCATCCAGCACTTCTTCGTCTAGCCAAATAGTGATGCGTTCCTTAGCATTCTTAGGATCAAAGTCTTCTGCAGTGACTAAGTCTTTTTTGCCGTGGTTAATCTTCTTCGCCATGGATTTGTCTCCAGCCTTCCCAAAGTTTTTCGTGACGTTTCTCCAGCTCTTCTTGGATTTTATGAATGTCTTTAGTTGAGAATCCTCGACATTCAACGCACTCCAATGTTTCCAACAGGAACTTGGCATGTGCCTCTGGTTTTTTCATGCTTGGCCAATAAGCTTCCACATGGGGTGGGCGATGATCGTTAGACCAAACACGTACAATTATATTGCCGAAACGGAACATTTCGCCCATAGTCATATTATGTATGACATTATATGTATTTGTCAAGTTTTGGGTATTAAGCCAGCATGGAGAACAAAACACGCATTGGAGAACCTGATTGTTCTCCGCTTTTCGCCTAAGAATTGTTCTCCAGAGATTTCAAGACCGCTTTGATTTCAGATACTTCGTCCCGGGACAGCTGGAGAACGGCGGTTCTAAAACTATCGAGCCTGGCCTGCCAATTAAAAATTCCTAACTCCTTTCGGAGTTGGGAATTTTTAATTTGGGGGACGCGGATCGGACTCGAAGCAAGAGAGCGACCTGCGATGAATCGCGTAGCGATTTAGCGCGGGGAAGAAAAGCTGGAGGCTTTTCTTAGCGAACGCGGTGGGCCCGCGCAGGGCGCGGCAGGAGCCGCGACCGTAGTGGGCGAGTCCCTCCTGGTCCGGTATCGGTTGTTCACATTTGGTAGGAATTCTTGACAGTTATTTTGATAAACTCGGAATCCGACACTACCCCATAGAAGAGAGTCGTTCATGGACACCAAGCAAAAGTTGAAATCGCTTTGGAAGAAGCTTGGAATCAATGGCCAAGTTGTAAATTTTTCTTCCAAATCCTTATGGGTTATCGAAACAAATACGGGAAAATCCATCGCCCACTTACTTTTACCAATGACCAAGTGGCCGATAAAAATAGATACCGACGCTTTTCGGCGAGAGGATGGAAAAGCAATTGAAGGGCATAAATCCTGGTGGAAGTTTTATGACTATTCTACCGTCGAAGTTTATGACAATGGTAACGATGTAAAGCTTTCCGTAGTGACCAAAGTCAAAGTAAACGACGAAGAGTTTGGCGGCAAATCCATTGTCTATGACTCTTCAAAATCTTGGGGCATTCCTGTCAAGCTCGTTACTGATGTCCGCAGAAATAAGAAAGATAAGATCACTCAATACTTAGTGTCTGGACTTGGTTGGATGAACCCTGAAGACGCTCTATCGTTAACTTGTCAAAGAGAGATCGACAACGCCCGTCCCGTATTTCCTTCTATTGGAAATCCATATATTCGAACTCGAAGAGACCGTGATTATTTTAATAACCTCGAAGTGAGGGGTTAAAATGATTAGTATTTCCTTTAGAGGATTTTTGGAAAAATTTTTTCGCGTGGCCAGCCTTTTGCCTTTGCTGTGGATTGTCGTGGTATTTTCATTTTATGTTCGCGCCCGGATGCATTTGGGTTTTTGGCCCGTGCCGGCCTTCCCGGATCCTAAATCCCTGCCGTTTGAATTCCATCACTGGATCCTTATGATTGCGGTATTCCCTATTGCAGGAACTATATTTCTTTTGCCGATTTCTTGGCTGATGCGTTTTAAGCAAGTTGGGTTACTTCTTCGAAGGGAGATTGCGCCCTATTTGGGTGGCTGGGCACTCGTTATTATAGTTATGAACTCTTCGGTAAAAAATTTCGTTGACTGGTTTTTGGATTGAAGGACGAAACTTTTCCACTTTGAACTTCTGCTAGTGCTGTGAAAACCCAGGAGCAAAAGCCCGCAGGAACTATGGTGTCCTATGAGCTTCTGATTTTTATATTTTTGGCTAAAAAAATTTAGAGAAAAACAAAGTAACTCAAGCAGACTTTTTCCTCTTGGGTTCTACCCGTACTCTTAGTCCAATGGCATCTAGAACGGAGTTCATGCTCTGTAGAGTGGGATTTCCCTTAGGAGAAAACATTTTGTAAAGAGATTGCCGGGAGAGGTGGGTGGTTTTGGCAATCTTCGAAGTGCCATGCGCCTTCACAACATCATTGAGGGCTTGGGCTAAAAAACTCTCATCGTTTTCTTCCATGGCCGCGGTGATATAGTTCGCGGCGAATTTAGGATTTTTCAGTTTTTTGAGCAGGTCTGCTTTGAACGAGCTTCCTTTAGCCATGATTCTTTCCCTTATGTAATTTCCAATACGTTTTTGCTGCCGCTATATCGGCTGACTGCGAGGATTTATCACCACCCATTAAAAGCAGGATGATTTCATCGCTTTCATCAATAGCGTAATAAACGCGGTATCCAGGTCCAGCATCCACTCTTAACTCGTTTACGCCCTCACCCACGCTTTTATAGTCGCCGAAATTCCCGTTCTCGGCACGAGCGATACGGGCGTATATTTTAGCTTGGCCGATTTTGTCTCTAAGCCTGCTCAGCCAAGCCTTTGCTGGCTCTCGGCCTTTTAGATCCTTGAAAAATATAGCTGCCCGCTTCTTGGCTTCCACTCTCTTAATAGTATAGCGAACAGATTTAAGTGTCAACTATAGTTTACAGTCGAGATGGAATGAATTTCGGTACGTGATTTATCGGTTTTCGAGGGATCTCGCGGGACGAGTCAGGATCGGGCGTGATGGCTAAATAATTGTTATCTTTAGTTTCTCTTACTTTTCGAGCAGTTACCGAAGCGGATTTTCCATTCCCTCCTGGCTTACCACCTCACTTCCTAAAATCCCCAAATCCTTCGTTGCTGCTCGTCGTGCCCCGTATAGCTCGCGTATCCTACGCTCGCCGCTTGCGCGTAGGGCAACAAGCCCGGAAGGCTTTTTGAGATTGCGGCGGCGAGTCCTCATCACTATCAATGAAACGGGCGCACTTCGATCGGTGCCCGGCAGGCGATGGCGGCCTTGCGTCCCCATGCCAGCGCTTCGTCCATATCCGCAGCTTCCAGCACCCAAAAACCGCCCATATGCTCTTTGGTCTTCAGGTAAGGCCCATTGGTGAGGAGCACCTCACCATCTGGCTGCGCTCGCAGAGACTTTGCGCTGCTTGCCGGATGCAGGCCGCCAACGAAAATCCTGATACCAGCAGCTATCATCTCTTCGTTGAGCACATCGATATCGCGGGACATCGTTTCGTCCTCTGCGACGGACGGGTCGTAGTCGTCGGGATGTTGAACAGCAACCAAATACCGCTTCATGATTTCTCCTGTATTGGGGGCAATTTTGTTCATAAAAACGAAAGTAGAATGTTCGAGCGGCAAAATGCGAAGGCGTGCAGATGTTTGGCCAGCGGAACTCCGGGGCTTATTCAGCTTTCTTCCTGGATGGCTTTTTGCGCATCGCTTTCCAATTAGCGGAAGGTCGTAGATGGTTATCGGCATACTCGCGCAAAATATAGTTAATGAGCGACTGATATGGCATGCCAGTTTCTTCTGCCAATTTTTTAAAATAGTTCACAACACTGATATCCAGGCGCATGGTCACGGCTTCCTTAAGAAGTTTTAGATACTTCGGCTCAGCCGGATGCAGTTTGGAAAAATCGTATTCTTTTCTCATATTTTACCTCCAAAAAACTTCTTCTGTTCACGCCTGGTGGCTTTCCTGGCCGAAATAATTCTCACAATTTTACCGCTCTCGTTTTCGACATGAACTACAGCCAGAATGTTGCTTAATGCGCTAAAGCCGAAAGCAATGTAACGATCTTCCTCCGTAGAGTGATCTGGATCGTGAAACACAAAGAGTGGCGCGCTAAAAAACACTGTTAGGGCGTCTTCGAATGATATTCCATTCTTCTTTTTATTGGTCGCATTCTTCTCTTCGTCCCATATAAACTTGACTGGGCCAATGGATATCATATGTACATTGTACATTAATATTCGAGTTTTGGCAATTATTTTGATAGCCTACGGAGGCATTGGCAGGCACTTAGCGAACGGGGGTCGGCATGGCAAAAGGAAAAGGGCAGATCTTAAATCACAGCTCTCAAGAGTTACTTATAATTGAAACTGATTCGGGAAAACCAATAGCCCATCGCTTGGGGCCAAAGCGAAAGTCCCCCCCTCGGCTGTCGACGCAGATGGATTTAGGCGGGCTGATGGAAAACCGATCTTGCTTCACGGTGCATGGTGGAAGGTTCCAGATAAATTTAAGGCCGATATTTTTGAAGTCGGAAACGACTTTCTCGTACCGGTAAGTGTGATGCTTCCCGTTTCTGATGGACATTTTGGCACATATCAAATTAGCGATGAGTCGGATTGGGGGGAGAAGCTCATTTATGTGACTGATGTCATAAAGGATAAACGGAAGAAGACGCTTGGTTATGTAATTGCACATGGGCGAACAGTTTCTGTTTCGCAAGCGATCAAATTGGCCAACGTAGGAAAATTGGATAATGTCATTGTGGTGAAGCGTAAAAATGGCACGATTTTTTTGCGAACCAAAAAGAATGTGAAGTCTGATGACAATCTTACCGCGTAAGATTGTCATTATTGTTTTCGCTGCCTTTGGATTTCTACCGTACATATGGGTTGGTGGAATTGTGTGGCTTGCGATTCGAGCCAGATATTACCTGGGGTATTGGCCGCAGCCGTCGCAACCAGACCCAAAGCTTCTTCCATTTGAATTGCATCATGCCGCCCTTTGGGGGGTCTTTGAAGGATTAAAATGGTCTCTGATAGTTCTTCCGATTTTGTATCTTTGGAATCGGTTTGTCCTAAAAAGTAAAATAGATAGCTGGATCTGGAGGGGGGCCATTGCGGGGTGGGTTATCACCTTAGGAATGATTTTTTTGCCTAGCATTAATTTTATTGCTTGGTTTTTAGATTGAAAATCTACTCCATAAAACCGAGAACCATAAGAGCGCAGGTGCCGAAAATTGGCTGTTCGTCTGGATCGTAGAGGCATGTCTCACAGAAAGTCTTGTCGTGCTTCTCACTGGCGGAGAAAATTAGGAACTGGAGAATGGTTGTTTCGAGTCCACCGGCTTTCTTGTTTTCACCCAATGGCGATGATACTCATGAGCGGAAACTACAATACTCGGGGGGGTTATGTATTCTTACTTTCACTTCATTCTAATTTTCATTTTTGCACTTCCGCCGGCCCATGCCGCTCAAATCACCAGGCAGCAAGTTGCTTCCCTAGAAGCCCCGATTCAGCTCGATACTTTTATCTACATGCCAGACACGGAAGCCCCTAAGGGAGTGCTTCTTGCGGTAGGTGGTTCCGGGTTCACGCGCGCAGGCTCCGGCGGCCCCTCTGTGCTAGCAAAGTATGCAAGTAATCTTGGGTACATTGTTATTGAGTGGAATAAGAGAGGTTTAACCACGAACACCATGGATGATGGTGTGCAAAAAGATCTAGCCATTTATAAAACCGCAACTTTTGACAAGATTTTATTGGATGCCGAATCAATCCTAAATTTCGCAGAGCGCACTTTTGTGGGGAAGCCCATTTTTGTGGTTGGTG
>JAKFYM010000225.1 GCA_021730855.1 Bdellovibrionales bacterium | reverse complement strand
CACCCACTACCATGAGCTCACCGGCCTTGAGCAGCGCTATTCCTCCGTGCGAAATCTTTGTGTGGCCGTGGAAGAGCGGGAGGGCGAAGTGGTGTTCCTGCACGAAGTCCGTCGTGGCAAGGCATCGGGCTCCTATGGAATTGAAGTGGCCAAGCTAGCGGGCCTTCCCGCAACTGTGGTCGAGCGAGCGAAGGCAGTGTTGGAGACCCTGGAAAAGGGTTCAGGAAAGCTGCAAAAAGCCCAACGCGAGGCCCTCACTCAGGATCGGCAGCTAAGCTTTTTTGCTCCTGGCACGCCACCCGCCTCTCCGCCCAAACACCTAATAGCCCTAGAGCAGGCCTTGAGACGCATGGACCCGAATTCCTGCACGCCCATGGATGCCTTGCTCCTTCTCAAGAGCTGGAAAGAAGACTTGCCCCCCGCTTTCCCCTCATGATAATAACCGAGCTATGCAGTTCGATGAATTTACCCTCTATCTGGCCTTAGCGGTGCTCACTTCGCTTTCGACCGTGATCCTCAAAATCACCCAGATCTTTCCGTAGGGCATGATAGTAGGCCACGGCCTCCGACCTTCCATCCACTCCCGCAAATCGAAAAAACAATAGGCTCATGATGCGCTTGAACTGCTGGCGCCAACGAACGCCAAAATACCAAAGCATAAATGAAGCCACCGCGTAGAGAAAATAAAGGCCCCACCCACCAAATCCAGGAAAGAAAAACTTCTGCAGCAGCCAGAACTGCAGTCCATAGGCCGGCAGCAAAACAGGTGGTGACAACATAAACCGCAAACTCATGAGCTCGGTATCATCCACGGATATATAGTTCACCAAGGTCGACAAAAAATATTCCGGCACACTGCTATTCAATAAATCGAGGATCGCAAAAGGCGCGCCCAGCAGTAAAAAGATTCCGCGGATTCGTCTGCGCTCGGGCCCAAGCTCCTTCCAGACGCGCCTATGGCCCCATGCCGGTAAAGGAATGCCGCGCTCCTTATTGGCTGCTTCAAAAGCCCGCAAGCGCAGTTCCAAAGCCGCCCAGAAGGCTTTGTCGTCCTCGCGACGCAAAAACAACTGTGCCGCCTGGTAGCGAGATCGCACGAGTCCCAGAGCCACCAATTTGCGCCCGAGGGTTTGGGTCTTTTCATCCCTGAAATGGGGGTAATTCAAAATAAGCTCACGAGTGATGTCCTCCATGAGTTTACGGATGCCCTCTTCTTTGTTTTGCTCGTAAAGCTCACGATACTCGCTCACGCGCAGCACTTTCCCGTAGCGGATCGTAAGTCCCGAGCCAATACGGCGCCGGCTGCCATACTCCAACCCCACGGGGATCACTTTTAAACCCATGCGAAAGCCATTCGCCTCTTCGGCCGCAAACGCAAGCTTCGCCACTCCCGTCTTGAGCGGCAAGATAAGGCCAGGAACAGTGATGCTTGTGCCCTCAGGAAAAATCGTCACGGGCCAGCCCTTTTCCAAGGCATCGATGGCTGCTTGCATAGTGGAGCGGTTCTGCACGAGCCGCTCTTCACGCGAGATGGCCTTGTCGTCCTCCGGACGCGTCACCGGCAGGCCACCAAAAAACTCGATAAAGCCCTTGATGGGAAAACGGAAGAGCGTGCTCTTGGCCAAAAACTTCGAGGGCACCTCTCCCTCAAATCCCGGAGGGACGGTATCGCACATGAAATTTGAATGAGATCCGGCCCAAATATAAGGTCCAGACAAATCAGGTTTATTTACGCGTCGAATTGGCGCATAGGGCAAATAGGCAAAGAAAAAATAAAAGAATGCACGGAAGAGCGGATAGGCCGCTCTTTGCGCTGCACTCGCTTCAGTGGGAAGTTTCGCTCTTACTGGCACGGATGTCTTTGATTTTGAGTTCTAAGGTTTTGCGGTTGCGAAAGGTATTGAACTGCGGGAGACAAAAAACATTGATCTCGCTCGTTTCCGTTACCTCTAGGCGCCCTACCCCATTGGCCCAAAATCCCTCCAAATTTTTATTTTTTGTGGAGGTGAACTGAATCTTCAGGTGCCGCTCCTTTAAGGTACGCGACCCCGAGATTTTCCAACCCGACAAAAGCACCACCGGCTCGCTATTGCCGATACCAAAAGGCCCCAAACGATCCAAAAGCTCCACCGCCTCAGACGTTAGCTCAGCCTCCTCGAGCCTAGCATCCACGGCCACTTCCCGCTTCAGTACGCGAATGCCTTCGCCCGCAAGGGCTTCCACCTGCGCACCCACGGCCGCCGCAAAACCTTGGCGTAAGCCCTCCAGATTCTCGCGCGCCACGCTCAAGCCTGCAGCGGCTTTATGACCACCAAAGCCCGCCAATAATCCCGCACAAGCTTCGAGGGCCGCGAGCATATCCAAGCGATTCATGCCTCGCACCGAGCCCTTGCCGAGGCCCGTATGAGTTCCAAAGGTAAGCACCACCGCCGGACGATGGAACCGCTCGACCACCTTCGAAGCCACGATGCCAATCACACCCTCATGCCAATCGTCAGCGCTTAGCACAAAAGCCGGTAAATCTTTTCCATAGAGCGCGAGCTGTTCCTCAGCTTGGGCCAGAGCCTGGTCGGCGATTTCCCCTTGCAGGCGCATCCGCTCCGCGTTCACGCCAGTCAGGTGCTCTGCCAGCCTTCTAGCTTCAGCCACATCCGTGGTGGAGAGCAATTCCAGAGCCGCGTTAGCAGATCCAAGCCTTCCAGAAGCATTGATGCGAGGGCCGAGCACAAAACCCAAATGATAAGGAGTCACGTCTTCAGGAGCCACGCCAGCCGATTTCAGCAGCTCTAGCAAGCCCGTGCTGGGCGCACGTCGCAAACGATCCAAACCGGCACGCAGCAGAATTCGGTTTTCCTCTACGAGAGGAACCATGTCTGCCACCGTGGCCAAGGCTACCAAATCGAGGAGTTCGCGGATGTCGGGCTCTTTATGCCCCCCCATTTCCGGATCGAAATGCCCAATGTCTCTTAAAATAGAACGAGTGGCCATCGCCAGATAAAAAGCCACGCCCGCGCCGCAGAGCGAACGGATAGAGCTCTCGTTGTCCAAACGTTTATGATCCAGCACCGCATAGGCGGGCGGTAAAATATCTTTGGGCTCGTGATGATCGCAAATGATGACATCCGCACCCAACGCATTCGCGCGCTCGACCTCGGCCACGCTGGTGATGCCACAGTCCACGGTGATCAGTAGCTGGGCCCCGCCCTCGATCAGCCGCTCTATCGCCGCCTGGTTCACGCCATAGCCTTCTTTTTGCCGGTCCGGTTGGTAAACAACAGGCTCCACGCCGAGGCCACGCAAAAAGCGCCGCAATACGGCCGACCCCACAGTTCCATCCACATCATAGTCGCCATAAATGGCGATCTTCTGGCCTTCCACCACGGCCTCGGCCAAACGATCCGCGGCTTGGTCCATATCGGGGAGCAAGAATGGATCAGGCAGGAATTTTAAGCTGGGCTCGAGGAAGCGCTTCACGGCATCGGGGCTTTGGTCGCCCCAGTGCTGCATACGATGGTGCAAAATCTTGGCGATCCAAAGCGGAAAACCAAAAGACTGGACTAAATCTTCAGCGCGCAGGCCGGAGGTGAGCGTAGCTTCTTCCTTGAGGTGCCAGGTCACAAAGACTTAGACTTTCTGCTCAGCCTTGAGAACAGTGGCAATCTGATTTTTGAGCACCTTGATGCGCACATTGCTGTCCACTTCTAAGGTGATGAACTTATCGGCAATGCCATGAATGCGGCCAAAGATCCCGGCATTGGTAATCACTTCTTCCCCCTTTTGTAGGTTGTTCACCAAAGCTTCATGATCTTTCATTTTCTTTTGCTGTGGACGAATCATCAGAAAATAAAAGACGGCGAACATCAAAAGAAAGGGAAGCAACATTCCCAAGGTACTGGGCTGAGAGGCGGGAACAACGGCTTGGGCGGCAGTGTCTGCGTAAGCGAGGTCAAATGTCATCGTAATGGATCTCCTAGATTGTGGAGACTATCCCAAATTTTCTTCGGGGGCGAGCCCGTAGGCGCCTAGAAACCCGCGTCGAAAGGCGGAAAAACGTTGCTCTTGGATTGCCTGCCGCGCTTGACGCATAAGGTCCAAGTAAAAATGTAGGTTATGAATGGTATTCAAGCGGGCTCCTAAAATTTCCCCTGCCTGAAAAAGATGGCGAAGGTAGGAACGCGAGAAATTACGACAGGTATAACAACCGCAGTTCTCGTCTAGGGGAGCAGGATCTCGCAGGTAACGGGCGTTTTTAATATGCAACTTTCCCTGACTAGTAAACAAAGTTCCATTACGGGCATTGCGCGTGGGCATCACACAATCAAAAATGTCTATTCCACGCGCCACGCCCTCAATCAAATCTTGCGGCGTTCCCACACCCATCAAATACCGCACTTTCTGTTGCGGCAAGAGCGGGGCGGTGCTGTCGAGGATTTCGTACATGAGCTCTGGCGGCTCCCCCACGGAAAGACCACCGATTGCCCAGCCCTCAAAAGGAATGTCCTGAAGCATTTGAAAATGTTCCCTTCGTAGATCGGGATACATGCCTCCTTGCAAGATTCCGAACAAGCCCTGGTGTGGCTTCAGCTCCACGGCACGGCTGCGCTTTTCCCACTCTGTGGTGAGTTCCAGGCTGCGTTTCACTTCCTCACGCGTGGCGGGATGTTTCACGCACTCATCAAAAGCCATCACGATGTCGCTACCCAAGGCCCGCTGCACGGCCATGGAGACCTCGGGTGAAATAAAGTGCTTGCTGCCATCAATATGGCTGCTGAACTCCACTCCGTCTTTTGTCACTTTGCGGAGCTCCGAGAGCGACATGACCTGAAATCCACCACTGTCCGTGAGGATAGCGCCCTTCCAACCCATGAAGCGGTGCAAGCCGCCTAGCTCCTCAATCAGCGTGTGCCCGGGCCGGAGATAGAGATGATAGGCATTGGCTAGGATAATGCCGGCTCCCATTCCTACTAGTTCTTCTGGAGTGAGAGACTTCACCGTGGCTGCGGTACCCACGGGCATAAACATGGGCGTAGCAACCGACCCATGCTGGGTGTGTAGAGTGCCGGCCCGCGCACTTCCATCCTGTTTTTCTAAGCTAAAGTGAACGTTCACAAAACCAACATACAATCGCCGTAGGAGAAGAAACGATATTTTTCTTCCACGGCCTTTTGATAAGCTTCCAGAAGCATTTCACGGTTCCCCACAAAGGCCGAAAGCATCACCACGAGGCTAGACTTAGGCTGGTGAAAATTTGTGAAGAGAGCGTCTACCCAAAGGAATTCCGAACCAGGCCGCAGAAACAAATCCGTGCTTTCCGCAAGGCCGCGGGCGGCGCTCTCCAGAGCGCGTACCGACGTCGTCCCCACCGCCACGATCCGCTCGCCTTTCACCCGCGCCTCAGCGCATTTCTTTTTCAGGCCAGGGCTCACCGTGAAGGACTCTCGATGCATTCGATGCTCATCAATATTTTCTGTTTTGATGGGCTGAAAAGTGCCTAGGCCCACATGAAGCGTCACATACTCCAGGTTCACGCCCTTGGCCTGCAGTGCCGCCTGCATTTCGGGCGTAAAGTGCAAGCCCGCGGTGGGCGCGGCCACCGAGCCTGGTTCTTCGGCATAGATCGTTTGATAACGACTAATGTCTAGGCCATCAGCCTCACGGTGAATATAGGGCGGCAGAGGCACGCGACCATAATGATCGATCCAGAAATCAATGCGCTCGTCCACGGCTTGAAGTTCCACTTCATAAATCATGTTCATTTCGGTGGAACGAAGAATTTTGCCTCTCATCGAATCACCAAAAGAAAACTCTAGGCCCTCTTTTTTGCTCGCGGTGGCTTTGACGAGGCACTCAAAACAGTTTTTGCTCAGGCGCTGCAGGAGAAAGATCTCGACCTTCCCTCCCGTTCCTCGCTGACCGATCAAGCGCGCCTTGACCACGCGGCTACGATTAAAAACCAAAGTGTCACGGGAGCTAAGAAAGGCGGGAATATCTAGGAAGTGGCAATGCTCGATGCGGCCAGTTTTACGATGAAGGACCAGCATGCGAGAGGCATCTCGCTTGTCCAGGGGCCGCTGCGCCACCAGGGACTCTGGAACTTCATAGTCAAAATCCGTGAGTTTCATCGCCAAAATACTCCTTTTATGGGCCGCTGCGCCTTGTTACGATGATTTGATGGAAAATGTAAACCTGAATTTCGGTGCCCTTCAGCCCCTCCTTGCGGACGACTCCATTTCGGAAGTCATGGTGAATCGCCTCGACTCCATCTTTGTTGAGAAAGAGGGAAAACTGGTGAAAACCAATATCCACTTTCCTTCAGAAAAATCGCTCCAAGACCTCATCCAACAGATTGCCAGCTTCAATAGCCGCACGATCAACGCCGAGCGCCCCTATATGGATGGCCATCTCCCCGACGGCTCACGCATAAATGCTGTTTTGCCCCCAATGGCTCCCTCTGGCGCCAGCCTAACCATTCGTAAGTTTCGTAAAGCTGCTTTCACGCTTCAGGACTACATCCACATGGGAGCGATCACCGACAAATCCGCCTTTTTCCTACACGCCTGCGTGATGGCAAGGGTGAATCTTGTGGTGAGTGGGGGCACCGGCACGGGAAAAACCACTTTTCTCAACACCCTATCGTCCCTGATTCCACACAACCAAAGGATCGTCACAATCGAAGATGTGGCCGAGATCAACCTCACTCATCCCAACTGGGTGCGCCTTGAGTCCGTATTCCAAGGCAAGGGCGGAGTAGTCACCACCAGGGAATGCCTCATGAATGCCCTGCGCATGCGCCCCGACCGCATCATCGTGGGTGAGTGCCGTCGCGACGAGACTTTCGAAATGCTCCAGGCCATGAACACTGGCCATGATGGCTCCATGACCACCGTCCACGCCAATAGCCCCAGGGATTGCCTCAGCCGCATAGAGAGCCTCGTGGTGACCGCTAATGTGGACATGCCCCTAACAGCGCTACGCCAGCAAATGGCTTCCGCCATTGACGTCATCATTCAACTCAAGCGGACCAAAAATGGCCAGCGTATCGTGCACGACATCATCGAGCTAACAGGCATGGAGCAAGGCACGGTGACTTCCCAGTCGCTGTTTTCGCGAGACAAAAAGACGGACTCCTTGCAGGCTACCGGCCTAGTTCCCTCTTTTATGGAAAGATTCACAGAAACAGGCGTGCAGTTCCCGCCCAACTTCTTCGACGTCAACACTCAGGTCACTTACCGGCCAGATTGAGCCCGCCATAGAAGTTCAATGCACGATGGGTGCGATTCAAAAGCTCCCACTCCAGAAGACCCAAGTTATTCTCTTGAGCCCACTTCAAGTGGAAAGGTTCGTCCTTGCGATTTCGTTGCTCTAACCCAAAAGGAATACCCAGACGAGCCCAATGCGTGGCCAAGGCCGCGTACCAGGCGGCCAGCTTTTCTTTCTCGCCCTTACGCTTTTCGACTTCTTTCAGGACCTTCTCCCCTAATATTCGCTTCAGGGTGAATGTGGAGGCCGACATATATTCCTTGGCGTACCTGGCAGTGTTTTCCTTCAGAAAAGGATCCGTATCAGGAAGCGATGGATTTTCCAAAAGGGCCATGGCAGTAGCAAAAAAACGCACCGCCTTGAGGTCTGCCTTGCCCGTCTCAAGGGCACTATAGCGCGAAGAGAGCACGAGGCCATGATACACGCCCTCAATGCTTCCTCGCTGGGAGAGCACATTAGCCCAATCATTGACTTCGTTCTCCGACTTAGAAGCTTGAGCGTAAACTTGCTCCACCATCTCCTTTACCAGCCAGCGATGAAAAGAAAACTTCTCCGCGGGGCTCATAAGGCCATTTGTGGGCTCAGCCGCCTGACTCTCTCGCTCTGGACTCAAGGCGCTGGTGACGGAAGAAGGCACCTTTCCCTTAGGCAAAAGGCGATCACAGCTGGTGGTAAACAAGGTAAATAGAATAAGAAAAAAGGCAGGCATTACAGTAAGTATTGCCCGCC
>JAKFYM010000428.1 GCA_021730855.1 Bdellovibrionales bacterium | reverse complement strand
CTCATGGAGAGTGGGGCAGTTTACTGCTCCACTCTTCTTGGCGTTTTTTCTCGGCGCGTGCACCAGGAACCAGCCGAGCATGGATTTTGAGCTGCCCCCGATCGCGCCCTCGCAGAAAGCGCAGTTCTGCGCGGCGGAGACCATCAAAAGCCCCATCTTGGAAGTGAAGTTCCTCGGAAAGCGAGTGGGCGGCATGCATAGTTTTGCCACCATCCGCGATGAGATCAATTCCGCCTGCATGAATTGCCACCTGGCGCCGAGCAATGCGGAGGGCGTGACCTATATTGATTCCTACCTAGGCCAGGAGCTGACCCTAGGCGGAGTGACCAAATACTATCCCGGCCTTTTCGAGATGGCGGAAAAATTCCGCGACGCAATTTTCTCCACGGACCCGGAAAAACAGATGCCGCCCCTCGAGCGCAGGCAGAACAATCCCGAAGCCTTTCTGCGCATTGGCAAGCACCTCGATGCTTGGATCGCCGCCGGAAAGCCGAACGGGAATTTTTCCTTGCCCAATGCGGAAAATAGCAATGAGCCCTTGCCTCCGGCTCCCATGGTGGAATCCACCGAAATCGGGGATTGCACGCCGCGCGCGGAAATCATGGGCTTCGATTACAAACGCGATCGGATGTTCGCTGATGCCACTGTGCTCCCGCAGTCGCTGATCGACACCGATCTTTTTTCTCTCGATGCTTTTGATTTAGCGCAAAAAGGCACCGTGGCCTATAACGTGGAATACCCACTCTGGGCCGACAATGCCGAAAAAGGCCGCTGGGTGCATGTGCCGATGAAGCGCGAGGGCAGTAAGCTCATACGCCAATCGATCCAGTACGATCCCGCCACTAAAAAATTTGCGATTCCCGACAACACTCGCTTTTACAAAACCTTTTACCGACTTGTGAAGCAGGCCAACGGAAAGTCGCGCTACCGCCGGATCGAAACCAGGATTATTTTGGTACGCACCCCTTGGGAGAATTCTTTGTTTGGCACCTACCGCTGGGATGAAACGGAGCAGGTGGCCACCTTGGTGGAAACGCCCTATCGCGACGGAACCACCTTCAAGGACACGATCTTCGATGTGGTGATCGATGAAAAGACGCAGAAGGCACGGAGGTACGCGATTCCCGGCCGTCACCGCTGCATCGAGTGCCATATGGGAGCAGAAGCAAAAAACGCCATCCTCGGCTTCACGCCCCTCCAGATCAATCGCCGCGCTCCAGGAGAGCTTGCCCGCAACCAAGAGATCACCAAAGAGGAGCTCACCTTGGCCGATCGCTTGGCGGCCTACGGAGTGGTGGGCGGTTACCAGAAATCCGAAGAGCTGCCGCGCTTGGAATGGACAGGCAGCGAGAATCCCCGCAATATTTACGAATTCCGTGCCCAGGCCTATATGGTGGGGAACTGCGCCCACTGCCACAATCCGGGTGGATTTGCTTTCACCAAAGAGAATGGCATCACCCTGGAGCTTTCGGCCGGGACCATTTTTAATTTCAACACCTACACCCGTTCCACGCAGGTGCCCACGCGCACCATCGTGAGCGAGAGCGGTGACCTCACGCGCAGCCATCTCTATTTAAAAGTATCCGATCCGCCAGCAGCCCAGGGGCTCACGAGCCGCATGCCGATGCATACGCCTGGTTCTCCGGATTGCGGCGTGCTCACGATGATGGGCAAATGGGTGCGCAGCTTTGAGAGCATCGATGCTGCCAGAGATTGGAAGCCGGACTGCAAGACGAGCGAGCATTTCGATTGGGTGGACCAGGATTTCACCTGGCCAAAATCCGACACCTACACCCCTAGGCGGGCCGACTGGAATTCTACCGAGAATGGGATGTCGCGCAGCTATCGGGAGCTAGAGTTCCCTGGCCTCGACCAGCTGGTGAGCAAGCGTTTTGCCGTGGGTTATTGGAATGCCAAAGATTCCTGCAAATTCCCCGAGATTCCCCAGATTCCAGAGAGTGAGCAGCGGCCTTGGATGTTTCAAGCAGGAGTGCCGAAAAAACCATTTGGCCAAGTCTATTACACCACTCCTGGTTCCTGGTACTTCCGCACCACCTGTGTGAAATGCCATGGTCCTAAGGCCGACGGCAATACGGGCCTAGCGCGGGGAATCCTCAGCTGGTCGGGCGGCAGCGTGCGCGTGGCCAACCTAATGGATGGTTTGTTCGGCAATCAGGGCGCCAACCTGCGCACATTCGATATTACCTTGCCCAATGGACAGACAAAAAATCTGGCCCCCAACTACCTCATCTGGATGGCGATGGAGGGCACGCGGGTGAAGTTTCCACCCGAAGCGGCTTCTTTCCTCGGCAAGCATGGCGGGCAGATGCTCAATCAGGTGCGTGAGAAATGCCTGCGCCAAATCTCGCCGGACAAAGCGTCTTCCACCAACTACGCCGATCACGAGGTGTACCGCACGGTCTGCTTCCACAACAACCGCACGCCCGAGGACCCTCAGCTCCGCTTCGATCCCAATACCGCCGCGCCCCTACATCCCGAGGTGGTGGAAGCTTGGCTCAACCGCGCGGCCTTCAATGCGGGCTATGCGATCTATGACTATTTAAAAAAGGCTGGAGAAGGAAGTTGGGCTCCGGGCAACGACGAATGTGAAGTGGTGTTTCCCAAACAATAGGAGGGTGTAGATGCTGGTCATTCTTTTTGGTTTTTTTATTTCGGCCCAGGCGGCGCTGCTGGAATCCAAGCCTGAGTCCGGTTCCCTGAAATTTCTCACCACCGTGAGCCCTAGCTCGCTTAAGATCACGGGCGTGAGTGAGGCGCCGAAAGGGCGTTTGCAAGTGGACGAAACCGCCGCGGAGCTGGAGATCTCGGGCGAGTTCCGTTTCCCGCTCGAGAAGCTCAGCACCGGCCTCAGCCTGCGCGACAATCACCTAAAAACAAAATACTTAGAAGTGGGCACCTATCCGGAAGCTGTGCTCACTCTGAAAAAACAAAAATTTCCTAAGGCTGCCACCGGCTCCGTGCCCTTCGAAGGAGAAATGACCCTGCACGGAAAGATGCAGAAGGTGAAGGGCAATGCAATTTTGCGCAATGGGGCGGGCGAGTCTTCCGTAAAAGCGGATTTTCCGCTCAAGCTCCAGGACTTTGCGATCGAGCGCCCGGCCTTTGCCGGACTGACGGTGGCCGAGGATGTGAATGTGGAAACCGAAATTTTCTTCCATAAAACAGACAAGTGATCATGAAGTTTTTCACCTTACTATTGATCTTGCTATCCGGCTGCGCCTTCGAGCACAAAAAAGAGGGTGCGGCGGGAGCTAGTGCCAGCGGGCGCGTGCAGCCGCTGAATCGCCCCGTGGGTTATGCGGAGGTTATGCAGGCCGTGATTGCGCCCCGCTGCCTTTCTTGCCATAGCGCGGCTGGCGGCAATAAGGGCGGCATCAATCTCGAGGATTTTGCGCGCACGGCCCCGCTCGCTCCTTTGATCTTAAACTCCGTGGTGGAGGTGCGCTCGATGCCGCCAGGCCAATCGCTTTCCTCGGAGGAGCTTAGCCTCGTGGCTTCCTGGGTGCAGCAGGGAGCTTCGGTGAACGGCTCACGGGATGGCAGGGCCAGTGCGCCCTTGCTCTATGTGCAGTGGCCGAAGGTGCAGGAGGTTTTTGCGAAGAGCTGCTACGACTGCCACTCGGCTCCAAATCCGGATGCCGGGCTTGACCTCACCTCGCTCACCGAGGTGCGGTTGAATATCTCCAAAATTTTTGACAGCGCGATTGTGGTGAGAGGTATGCCCCTCGATCCCTATCCCCCGCTTTCGATCGAAGAGCGCGAAATCTTGGCAAAATGGATTGTCTTAGGGATGCCGGAATGACCATTCTTCTATTTCTTCTGGCTACCAGCCAAAACGCCCTGGCCTTTCCGGAATTTGCCCGGCATGGCTATTTGAATTGCACGAGCTGCCATGCCAGCCAAACGGGAGGAGGGCTGCTCACCGAATATGGCCGGGCCATCGCCAAGGAACTGCTCAGCTCCGGTAGATTTTTTTTCGAGAAGCGCATGGACCTCACCCTGCCCGAGGGCAGCGAGGAGCAATTCCTCCACGGCAGCACGAACCCGCCCAAGGGCCTTAACCTCGGGGGAGACATTCGCGCGCTCCAGATGATCAGCGACAATGCCCGAGCCACCGTGGGCCGCTTCGTGCTCATGCAGGCGGATCTGGAAGGCATGTGGAGTGATGGAAATCGTTTTCAAGTCTTGGCCTCTGTCGGCCGCACCGAGACGCCGAAGGCCGACAATGGTTTTGAGTATTTTCTTAGCCGCCGCCACTGGGTGAATGTGTTGATGGGCCCGCCGGAAGCAATGGACCGCTACCAATTGCGCGTAGGGCGTTTCTTTCCGGCCTATGGCCTAAATATCGCCGAGCACACCGTGGTCACGCGCCGCCAGCTTGGCTTCAATGAGCAGCAGGAGAGCTACAATACCGAGCTTTCTTATTTGAGTGAGGACTGGAATGTTTTTGCCACGGCCATCCTTGGGCGGCCAGACCACGAGGGCAAGAGCCACGAAGAGGGAGCGAGCCTCCAGCTGAGCCGCAACCTAGGCACTCATTATAAAGTGGGCTGGAATGGATTTTACGGCAAAGACCCTGCGCGCGGAGCTCGGGCCGAGCGTTATATGACAGGATTTTTCGGCATGCTGGGTTTCACGCCCCAAATCTATTCCTTGGTCGATTTCAGCATGACTCGCGACAAGGTGCTCAAATCGGGCGTGGCCGGATTTTCCAAGCTGGGCTGGGAGTTCACGCAAGGCGTGCACCTCTTCGGCATGCAGGAGATTGGCCGCACTTCCTTAGCGAGCGCCACGGGCCGTACCGAGGCCTATTCGCTCGGAATTCAGTATTTTCCGCGGGTGCATTGGGATTTCCTTGTCACCGCTCGGCAGGAAAAAACCATCGGGCCGGGATTCGATTCTGTCTTCTGGTTTGTGGCCCACTACTATTTATGAATTTCAGGAGCATACGATGAACATTCTATTTTTTTGTCTCAGTCTTTCTGCCTTCGCGGAAACCTCCGCCCCGGCTCCCGCCACAAGTCCGGAGCCCGCTCCCGTGGCCAAGAAAGAAGAAAGCCTGAAGATAGACGCTGGCCAGGCCAAGCTCAATTTGTTGTTACAGATGTGGGGCTTGACTGACTCGACCGCCACCACCGCCAAAAACAATTTCCGCGCCCGCCGCGCCGAAATCAAATTCAGCGGTACCCTGAATGAAAAAACGCGCTGGTTGGTGATGGTGGATCCTACAAAATCTTTAAGCACTGGCCAGATCGCGGCCACGAACGACAATAAAGTCCTGCAGGACCTTAGCCTTTCCTATTTGTTCACAGAGCAGCTCGAAGCCACCGTGGGTCAGTTTAAGATCCTCACCGTGGCGGAAAGCTTGGATTCCTCCGGCGATCTCCCTCTGCCGGAGCGCTCCCTCTTGGCCCGGGCCTTGGGCGACAAGCGACAGCTCGGGATGCAGCTTGCCTATAAGGAGCCAAAGTGGCGGATCGCGGCCATGCTCTCGAATGGCGGCCGGGCCAATACGGACGACACCACCACGGCCAAGGATTTCAGCGCCCGCGCAGATTTTCTGCCGTTTTCCGGCTTCGGTGTGGGCGGTTTCGTGGCGGCCAATGAGGTGCGCTTTGGCGAAAACGGAAAGTATGGCGCGAACCTACGCTGGAAGGGCGAGAAGGAGCTTTTGCGATTTGAGTTCGCCTTTTCCGACGACACCGTGAGTGGAGTGAAAACCAAATCCAAAGGGTATGCGGCCGACACGGGTTTTTATGTGCTGCCCAATTTGCAGCCGGTCCTACGCTTTGAGCGCTTCCAACCGAACCAAGCAAATGGCACCGTCTCTAAAGCCACGCACTTGGGGCTGAACTATTTTCTGCAAAAAAATAATAGCAAACTGCAGCTTTCCTATTCGCTGATGAGCAATATGCGAGGAAGCAACGGCAGCTATATTTCCGACCTCACCGTGGGCCGCGGGCGATTGTTTGTGCTCGCCTACCAAGTGTCTCTCTAAGAACTGCTTGAAATCCTTCCTACTCTTCGTTGCCTCCTCGGTCCCTCGTTCCAGCGCCCAAGCAGGGCGCTGGCTGGCCCTCGTCGGACGCCTCGATTAGAAAGGATTTCCACAGAGCAGAACCAAGGAAAAAAGAAAAAGGGCGCTGCCTTTTGAGCAGCGCCCCACAAATTTCTCTCAACAATAAGGGAGGGAGGAGAGAGAAATTCTTTTACGAAAAGATAGGTACCCAAACATTCTGCCGCAGTACAGTTAGCTTTCTGTTAGCAAGCTTCTAAGAAGCGCCGTAAGGCGATCGGGTAGTCGAAATAGGTTTTTTCTATGGGCGCGGAAAATTTCTGCTCCGCCAAGAGCATCAAGATCTCGCGATGGCAGCGCTGCCCAAGCTCACATTGACAGATGAGGTAAACGTCCTGCTTCTGGCTAAGGGCGCTTAGGTGCCTGAGGTGCGCCAGGGCCGCAGCAGAAAGCTGGAAACGCTCTTCGTACCTCACCTCCGCGAAGGCTGCGTTATGCCCCACCTTCTCCACCGCAGCTTTAAAATCTTTGAGCAGAGCGCGGTCGGGTGCTAGGTCGCCACGATACTCATCCCGAAGTTCGCGGCGGAGCCCACGCGGATAAAAGCACATGGCAATGACAAGGTAGCCGTCTGTTTTTTTTATCTCGTTTTTTCGTACCTGGCCGGTGGCCGCTTGTTTCAGCATCAGAAATGGGATTGCAAAAATAAGGCCCGGGCTGCTTGGTACGAGAAGTGCATTCTGCATCTGCGCAAAGGGGGCAAAATGCAGGCAAGAGTGGCGATCGCGGGCTGGAACATTCCTAAAGAAAACGCCGAACATTTCGGAGCGGAAGGCTCGCACCTAGAGCGCTATGCCCAAAGATTTTCCGGAGTCGAGATCAATAGCTCTTTCTACAAAGATCATCGTGAAGCCACCTATAAACGTTGGGCGGCCACGGTGCCCAAAGTTTTTCGTTTTTCTGTCAAGCTATCCCGGCGTCTCACGCATGAAGGGAAGCTGCTGGCCTCGAAAGAAGAAATAGAAACAGCCGTGCGGCCAATTCTGGCCTTAGGCGAGAAATTAGGCGTGCTATTGGTGCAGCTCCCGCCCCGGCTTTTTTTTCAAGAGGAAGTGGCGGATCGGTTTTTTGCCCGGCTGCGGGAGATTTGTCCTGCGCCCATCACTTGTGAACCCAGGCATCTCACCTGGCTTGCGCCCGCGGCCCAAAAAGTTTTTCGGGTCCATCGGATTAGCAAGGTACTGGCCGATCCTGCGCCCTGCCCCGACCAGGAGAATATTTTTTCTCACTTTGGCTCCGTGAGCTACTACCGGCTGCATGGCAGCCCCAAGATGTATTTTAGCGCTTATTCTGATTTTTTCCTCCGCTCCTTGGCCACGATTGTGGCGCAGGAGCGCCGGCCCACTTGGGTGGTTTTTGACAATACGGCCGAGCAGCATGCCATTGCCGATGCCATTCAGCTGCAAGACCTATTGCGCTCGGACGCGAAGGTGGCTTGAAGCGGGCAAAAATGTGCTATAGCTCGACGCATGAAGCCCTTCTCTGCCGCCTGTGAGCAAAATAAAGAGCCGATCCTAAATGTCTTGCGCGAGGCCTTTGCGGATCGGCGCCGGGTGCTGGAAATTGGCAGCGGTACCGGACAGCATGCCGTCTATTTTGCCAAAATGCTGCCGCACTTGCACTGGCACACCTCTGACCTGCCGGAAAACTTGCCCGGCATCGAGGCCTGGGTGAGTGACGCGGCACTGCCCAATGTTTTTTCTCCTCTGGCCCTCGACGTGAAAGACGAACAATGGCCGATCCACGACGTGGATGCGATCTTCAGCGCAAACACCTTGCACATTCTTGCTTGGCCGGAGGTGGAAAAAATGTTTGCGGGCATTGCCCGGGTGCTGCGTCCGGGAGGCTTATTTTTCCTCTATGGCCCCTTCAATTATGGGGGACGATTCACAGCAGCGAGCAATGCGCAGTTTGATGCCTGGCTGAAATCCCGCGACCCCAAAAGTGGAGTGCGAGATTTCGAGGC